>JBFMAG010000138.1 GCA_040755895.1 Actinomycetota bacterium
GATGTCCTTGTGGGAATAAACCTCCTGAGGGAGGGTTTGGACTTGCCGGAAGTATCCTTGGTGGCCATCTTGGATGCGGACAAGGAGGGCTTCCTGCGTTCCGAGAGATCGCTCATTCAGATCATCGGTCGAGCCGCCAGAAATGTCAGTGGACAGGTCATTCTGTACGCGAGTGAAGTCACGGAATCCATGCAAAGAGCTTTAAACGAAACCAATCGCAGAAGAAGACTTCAGATGGAATATAATCGAAAACACGGCATTGAACCGGAGACCATTAGGAAGGCGATCACCGATATCTTACAGGCGGCGAGGATATCGGAATCACCGAAGCTATATAGATACAGGCGAAGGTATCAAGAGGAAATCTTATCGATGCCCAAAGATGAGATCGAGCGTTTGATTCACAGCCTTGAGGAAGAAATGAGGGCAGCCGCCGAGGAATTGCAGTTTGAGCAGGCAATCGAGCTCAGAGATCAGATAATGGAGCTAAAGAAGGAGCTTGAAATAATGAATGCGAAGAGAAAAGCTTAATTACGGGAGGATTTGAGACTGGGTTTTGATTTTATCATTCGCAAGCAGAATATTCTACCAACTATCTTCATATTACTTCTTTTGGTTTTATTCGTTGCCTGGTTTGCACCTGCGGAGCGGACACTTGGGAATTTGGTAAAACTAATTTATATACACGCCGCCATATCCTGGATTGCTCCTTTGGTAGTATTGCTGGTGTCAAGGACTGGAAGGGTAGTACATCCGCTCAATCCCATTCTCGCTTCCTCGGGGCTCAAGATTAAAATCTGCTCGGGGATAATTGCCTTAATCCTTTTGGCAATTGCACTCCAGATAGCCCGGTGGTTGCGAGAATCCGGTAGATCCATTTTGCCACACTAAATGGATTATAAGCAGAGTCACGGGTCATGAGTCAAAGGGTAAAATTCCCATGACTCTTGACCTATGTCATTTTTATAACTCGATTTGTTATCATAAAGAGAGATAAATTTATAAATGAGTTGAGAAGAATGGCCGACAAAATCATCATTCGAGGCGCAAGGGAACATAATTTAAAGAACATAAATGTCGAACTCCCCAGGGATGAGTTCATCGTGATGACCGGGATTTCCGGATCCGGAAAGTCGTCTCTGGCTATCGACACCATCTATGCGGAGGGGCAGAGGCGCTATGTGGAATCTTTATCCGCCTATGCCAGGCAATTTTTGGGTCAGATGGAAAAACCCGATGTGGATTTAATCGAGGGGCTGTCCCCAGCCATCTGCATCGATCAAAAATCCGCTCCCAAAAATCCTCGTTCCACAGTGGGAACGATCACCGAAATCTATGATTATCTGCGTCTTTTATATGCCAGAATCGGGACCCCCCACTGCCCGAAGTGTGGAAAGGAAATCGCTCAGCAGAGTTCTCAGCAGATAATCGAGCAGATAAGCACTCTTCCCTTGGGAACTAAGTTTCAGATATTGGCCCCTGTGGTGAGGGGGAGGAAGGGTGAATATAGAGAACTGCTTGAGAGGTTAAGAAAGGAAGGTTTTGCCCGGGTCCAAATAGATGGGAGGATTTATGGACTCGATGAGGACGTAAGATTGGACAGGGATGTCCGCCACAATATCGATGTAGTCGTCGACCGATTGATAATGAAGGAGGGGGTTGAAAGAAGGCTGGCGGACTCCATCGAGACCGCTTTAAACCTGGCCGATGGGATCGTAGCCATAGAGATCATCGATGGTAAGAGGCAGGACTTTAGCATCCATTTTGCTTGCATCGATTGTGGGATAAGCTTTGAGGAGCTTTCCCCCAGGATGTTCTCGTTCAATAGTCCCTATGGTGCCTGTAGCTATTGTGGTGGATTGGGTACGAAGATGGAGGTAGATCCCGATTTGGTGGTTCCCAACCCCGATTTATCCTTGCGCGAAGGCGCTATAGCTCCTTTCTATCACACCAGGGTGGATTTTTATCCCAAAATAATTAGAGCGGTGGCCGAACAGTATGGAATTGATATGGATACCCCTTGGAGGAATTTGGAGGATTGGCAGAAGCAGATCCTCATGTACGGCACCGGTGACGAGCAGGTCTATGTAAGATACCGGAGTCTCACGGGGAGGATTAGAAGCTATTATACTTCCTTCTCCGGGGTCGTTTCCAATCTCAACCGACGCTATAGAGAAGCCGAATCGGACTACGCTCGGGAGAAGATTGAACAATATATGAGCGTAAGCCCCTGTCCTCGGTGCAAAGGAGCGAGACTCAAACCAGAGAGTCTGGCAGTGACCGTCGGTGGACTGAACATATATGAGTTTACACAGATGTGCGCCAAGGAGGCTTTGAAGTTCACGGAGAAGCTCAAAGCGAGTTTGAGTCCAAGGCAGATGCTGATCGCACAACGGATCATCAAGGAAATTCAGAATCGACTGAAATTCATGATAGATGTTGGATTGGATTACCTCACACTGGATAGATCCGCGGCAACCCTGGCTGGTGGTGAAGCTCAGCGCATCAGGCTAGCTACTCAGATCGGATCGGGACTCGCGGGTGTCCTTTATATTCTCGACGAGCCGAGTATAGGGCTCCATCAGAGGGATAACCGGCGTCTAATAGAATCCCTCAAGAGATTGAGGGATCTTGGAAATACCATAATCGTGGTCGAGCATGATGAAACCACCATAAGGAGTGCCGATTTCATCGTGGATATCGGACCGGGAGCTGGAGAGCACGGTGGGAAAATCGTGGTCACCGGTGGAGTTGAGGATTTAATCCGATGTCCTCAATCGATAACCGGAAAGTATTTGAGCGGGGAAAGAAGGATTCCAGTTCCTCCCGTTCGAAGAAAACCTAAGGGTAAGTATCTGACCATTAAGAGTGCATGTGAGCATAATCTTAAAGATATCGATGTCCCCATTCCCTTGGGACTCTTCGTGTGCAATACGGGCGTTTCCGGCTCCGGCAAGAGCACGCTGGTCTCGGATGTTTTGTATAAGAGCTTGGCAGCGAAACTATATAAGTCGAAGGAAAAACCCGGGAAGCACGAGGGCGTAGAGGGTCTTGAATACATCGATAAGGTGATAAATATAGATCAATCTCCCATTGGAAGGACACCTCGCTCCAACCCGGCTACCTATGTGAAGGTTTTTGATGATATCCGACGTGTCTTCGCCGAGGTACCCGAGGCGAAGATAAGAGGATACAAACCCGGGAGATTCAGTTTTAACGTCAGGGGCGGGCGTTGTGACGCCTGCCAGGGTGATGGAACGATAAAAATAGAGATGCATTTCTTACCCGATATTTACATCCCCTGCGAGGTGTGTAAGGGAAAGCGCTATAATAGAGAGACCTTAGAGGTAAAATTCAAGGGAAGAACCATCGCCGACGTTTTGAACATGTCCGTCGAAGAAGCCTTAAAGTTCTTTGAAAATATTCCCAGTATCAGAAGGCGCCTTCAAACCCTCTACGATGTGGGTTTGGGTTACATCAAGCTCGGTCAGCCCGCTCCCACTCTATCCGGTGGTGAGGCTCAGAGGGTGAAGCTCGCCGCCGAGCTTTCGAAGAAGGCTACTGGTAGAACCCTGTACATTTTGGATGAGCCGACCACCGGTCTGCATTTCGCTGATATCGAAAAATTGCTGGATGTTTTGAACCGCCTTGTCAATCAGGGAAATACCGTCCTGGTCATAGAGCATAATTTAGATGTGATAAAGACCGCCGACTACATAATCGATTTGGGACCTGAAGGTGGAGAAGAGGGAGGCTATGTGATTGCCACCGGCACCCCCGAACAGATAATGGAAAATCCTAAGTCCTACACTGGACAGTTTTTGAAGCTTGTTTTGGAGCCAGTGGCTGCTAGGCAAGTAGCCAGCAGCTAGCTTCTAAGTGGTAATATACTACTCAAGGATCAATCCCCCCAGAATATCATCCGAACCATAAGGATCGTATGTCACGCACAAGGGTGATATTGAAACGAACATAGGTTCGTAGGAATAAAAGACGATTGAACAAGGGTTAAAACAAGATTATAAGGGAGAGCTGGAGATCGTCATAGATGATGAATCAACAGATTGAACTTTTGAGATAGCCAATGAGTACGCCACCTGCTATTCTAATGTTAATGTGGACTCAGTTAAGAGTGGTAGATATCCTCGCATTATAAGCGATAAGCTATTGGCATGAAATATGGACAAATGAGGATGATAGTTTATCAAATTTGAGATTGGATTCATCGCCTCAGGCCCTCCAAGCATATCGAGAGTGGATCGCAAGTGCATTTTTTGTGACGGAGCTCTATTTTTCCACTTCCCTGCCAAAATCCCCAAAATAGAGGTCGATTCCATCTTGCTAGACTCCTTTCTCAAGTAGAGTTCCGTTTATTGGTGATTGAAAAATTTTGAGATAGAAATGGGACCCAATCTTTGGTAGTTTGGATTGTGTTAAGAAAACCAACAACCAAAGAAAGGGGTCCCAATGGAGAGTTTAGCAC
>JBFMAG010000139.1 GCA_040755895.1 Actinomycetota bacterium
GTCATAGTTATCTATCATTAGTATCATTTGTAGCTCCCCAAACTATTCTCCGCCATATGAACCGCCGAAAGGAGTGCCTGAGCTTTATTCACGGATTCCTGAAATTCCCTCTCGGGGACAGAATCGTAAACGATCCCCGCTCCAGCTTGTACATATGCTTTATTTCTCACAACGATGATCGTCCTTATAGTTATGCACGAATCCAAATTTCCAGAATAACTGAAGTATCCTACAGCTCCCGCATACGGACCCCTCAAAGTCGGTTCAAGCTCATCGATGATTTCCATAGCCCTTATTTTGGGAGCACCCGTGACGGTTCCCGCGGGGAAAGCCGCTCTTAAAACGTCGAAGGCATTTTTATCTTTCCTCAAAGTTCCACCGACGGTGGAGACGATGTGCATTACATGAGAATATCTTTCGATGAACATCAGTTCTTCCACCTTCACACTGCCCGGCTTGCATACCCTGCCCAAATCATTCCGACCCAGATCCACGAGCATGATGTGTTCGGCCCGTTCCTTTTCGTCGCTCAGCAGTTCGGTCTCGAGTTTTCTATCCTCCTCATCCGTTCCCCCCCGGGGGCGAGTGCCCGCGATGGGGCGGGTAATTACATAGGAGCCTTGGACCTTCACCAAGGGCTCAGGGGATGAGCCAATGAGCTTTAAATCTCCAAATTTCAAGTAATACATGTAGGGTGATGGATTTATCATCCTTAACGCCCGATAAATATCAAAGGGATCAGCCTTAATCTCGGTGGAGAATCTCTGCGATAATACGACTTGAAGAATGTCCCCGGCTCTAATATATCCCTTTGCCTCACTCACGGCTTCGATGAAATCCTCCTTTGACATGTTAGATTCCAGGTGAGGATGGGAGATACCTGCTGAGACATGGGAGTATTCCCGAAGGGGAGTGTGAACAACGGGTTGTTTTAGCTTTTCGATTAGATCTTCCACTTTACAAATGGCTTGATCGTAAGCCTCATCGGCTTCGCCACCTGCCTGCCGGTAGGTCTGGTCGATATGGGCGTTGGCTACCACCTTAATTTTGTGCTTTAGATGATCAAAGATGAGAATGGTATCCGTGAAGACAAAGATCATTTCGGGGAGGTGTAAATCATCCTGAGTGGTCCTGGGAATATCTTCGAAATATCGGATGACATCATAGCCCAGATAGCCCACGGCTCCACCATAAAACGGTGGGGGCTCCTCCATTTGGGCGGGGCGATATTGGGAGATGATCTCTTCAATGATTTTCAGGGGATCGGGAATATTCGATATTTTTGTCACCTTTTGCCCCTGCATGATCTGCAAGTCACCATCGTCGCAGGTGATAACGAGGTAAGGATTATTACCCAAAAAGGAATAACGCCCAAGCCTTTCTCCACCCTCGACGCTCTCCAAAAGAAAAGCGTTGGTGCTCTCACCCAGCTTCTTAAAAGCCGAAACGGGTGTATCCGTATCGGCGACGATCTCCCGATACACCGGTATCAAATTATACTTTTTGGTGAGTTCTTTGAACTCACTGCGTGATGGATGGTACATTGTGGCTACCTCTCCTCAAAGGAAAATATCGCATGTCACAGGTTACAAGTCCTAGGTAATAACATCAAAACAAAAAGCCTCTCGTCAAGGGACGAGAGGCTTTTCTCGCGGTGCCACCCTAGTTACCCATAAGTCACTCTACGGGTACAGATAATACCCTCTTTCTTTTAACGGTAAAAGTTCCGACAAAGCCTACTCACAGTTTGGTCCACACCAACCAAAACCATTTTCGGTTTGCGTCTCAGAGGTCCATTCATTTAGAGACTTGCACCGGGTTTCAGCAAACCCCGGCTCTCTGTGGCTAAGCCCTCTAAACTACTAGTCCTCATCACCGACTTTATAATATATTTCAATTTTCATAAAGTTTAACATTAATACATGATTCTTTGCAACTATATATTCGCCAATCATCCAAAAATTCCTTCTTTTACGGGGGGTTAAAAATCATAAATCACTCTTTACTGCAATAACAATTTCCCCGGGCAAACCATTAATTTCATTTTTTCTTATATTCTATGTTAAATCCGGCGTCTTTTATCGATCGTTCAACATATATCGGTCTGCAGTCGATATATTTGGGAATTTTTTGAGGGTTCGGTAGAAGCAGGATATGTTGCCAGTGTGGCATGCGACTCCGATTTGCTCGACCAAAACTAGCAATGTATCTTCATCGCAATCGTAGCGAATTTCCTTTACTTTCTGGATATTTCCCGAACCTTCCCCTTTATGCCATAACTCCTGGCGGGAGCGGCTCCAAAACCAGGTCTCACCACTCTCCAAAGTCCTCTTGAGAGATTCTTCATTCATATAGGCGAGCATTAGCACCTCGCCAGTTTTAAAATCCTGGACTATGGCAGGGATCAATCCTCTCTCATCGAATTTTAACTTTACTTCACCGAGTATATCCTTCTTCACGTGAACTCCTTTCTATAACTCAATTCCCTTAGAGTTCCCTCTTGGTTTGTAAAATGTTTTAACCCACCTCGCTACAAATTTAAAATGCAAATCACTCATTAGACTTTTCCTTTTTTTGGGGGCTCATCTCCCCTCTCTCCACTGGATTTTGTGACCATCCTCACCAGGAGATAGCGAACGAGGATCATAATTGCGACACCGATGGCTAGTGGTATTACAACTATGACAAAGAATCTCACTTCACATTCCCTTCCCTCTGATTCTATTTACCTCGCTATAATGAAAAGAGAAATTCCTTTGGAGAAATTTTTTCACAATCTTACGGGAATTCCATGCTCTTTTAAATATTCTTTAACTTCTTTTATTATTAACTCTCCATAATGGAAAAGAGAGGCGGCGAGCACGGCATCTGCATGCGCTTCAATGATGACTTCGAGGAAATGCTCCAACTTTCCAGCACCTCCCGAGGCGATGAGGGGTATATTAATGGCGCTTGACACGGCTCGAGTTAGCGCAATATCGTACCCATCCTTTGTGCCATCCCTATCCATGCTGGTGAGCAAGATTTCTCCCGCCCCAAGGCTCTCAACCTTCCTTGCCCATTCCACAGCATCCAAACCCGTGGGTGTTCTCCCCCCATTTATGTAAACTTCCCACCTTAAAGTCGGGAGTGAACCGTGAACCCTTTTGGCATCTATGGCAACCACGATGCACTGGCTTCCAAACTTCTTAGAAGCTTCCCTTACAATCTGCGGATTCTTTACCGCGGCGGTATTTAAAGAGACCTTGTCGGCACCAGCAGAAAGAAGATTTCTGATATCTTCCATGGTTCTGATACCTCCACCGACTGTATATGGGATGAAAACCTCCTCCGCGGTACGGCGAGCTACATCTACCATTATCCCCCGTTTCTCGTAAGAGGCGGTGATATCCAGAAAGACCAGTTCATCCGCACCTTCCCTGTCATAGACCGCTGCTAACTCTACGGGGTCCCCCGCGTCTCTGAGATTCACAAATTTTACTCCCTTTACCACCCTGCCCTCTTTCACATCCAGGCAAGGAATGATCCGTTTAGTCAACACTTCCTTCACCTACCGGTAACACAACCCGCTGCAGCCATCGCTTCTTTAAGAGAAAATGTCCCTTCATAAAGAGCCGTTCCGATGATCACACCCTCCACTCCTAAAGGCTCCAACCTTTTGAGATTTATGATATCTTCCAAACTGGATACTCCTCCGGAAACGATCAGAGAGATGTCAATCCTTTGAACCATGTCTCGCACAGCGTCAAAATTGATCCCACGCTGTGTTCCATCGGAGAGGATATCCGTGTAAATTAAACGCGAAATGCCAAGCATCTTCAACTCCCGAGCGACCTCCCATGCATCATATTCCGTACTCTCTCTCCAGCCGCTTATGGCTACCTTCCCACTTCGGGTATCAATGGCGGCTACGATTTTGGGTCCAAATTTCAGGCATGCTTCGGCAACAAACTCTGGAGCATTTATAACCGCGGTTCCCAAGACAGCTCTTCGAACTCCCAAATTCAATAACTTCTCCACAGTTTTAATATCTCTTATTCCTCCACCAACTTGGATGGGAATACCCACAGATTTGATGATTTTTTCGATGGCCGGTAAATTTTGAGGTTTACCAGAGGCGGCACCGTTAAGATCCACGACATGCAAGAATTGAGCGCCTTCATCCTCCCACCTCTTCGCCATCTCCGCAGGATCTTCGGAATAAACCTTCACGGTTTCAAATCTTCCCTGAAAAAGGCGTACACATTTTCCGCCCAGGATATCAACTGCGGGGTAGATGAGCATAGACGATACCTCCAAAATTCTTTAATATTTTTAATCCCAACTTGCTGCTTTTCTCCGGGTGAAATTGAACTGCAAAAATATTATTCTTCCAGATGCTGGAAGTGAACTCGATACCATATTCGGTAGTGGTGCAGACGATATTACTGTCTTTTGGATCCACATAGTAGGAATGGACGAAATAGAAATGAGAACCATCGGAGATACCTTGAAGGATGGGCGCTTCACACACCTTTTTTATCCGATTCCACCCCATATGCGGAACTTTAACTTCCGGTGGAAGACGCAAAACTCGACCCTTTATTATACCAAGTCCCTTGTGCAAGCCATCCTCCTCACTCTCAGTAAAGAGGAGTTGTAGCCCCAAACAAATACCCAAAAAGGGCTTACTTTGAGAGAGAATTTCCAGAACGGCGTCCTCTAATCCAGAAGCCCGTAAATTGTGCATGGCATCCGCGAAGGCTCCTACTCCGGGAAGCACCATACCAGAAGATTTGCGAATCACCCCCGGATCGGAGGTTATGACGGCTTCGTACCCAACTTTTTCAAAACCCTTTTGCACACTCCTTAAATTCCCCATTCCATAATCCACTATCACTATCATTGAAATTCCCTCGATTTCTTAATATCACGATTAATACGCGCCATACGGATCATCGTCGCTCGTCACATCGTCGCTCGAAATTCTGCGAGATTCGAGTGACGAGTTTAGAGTTGGCCCTTGGTGGAGGGTACTTCCTCCATTCTCCTGGGGTCGATCGCTGTAGCCGTATCCAAAGCAATGCCCAAGCCCTTAAATATCGCCTCGATGATATGGTGGGTGTTCTTGCCGAACAGAACCTTGATATGAAGGGTGATGGCAGAGTGATTCACAAAGGCGTGAAAGAATTCGTGAACCAAGCTCACATCGAAATTCCCGATGACCTCCACGGGAAGTTCCACATCGTAAAAAAGACGAGAGCGCCCACTTATATCCAAGGAAATCAGAACAAGAGCTTCGTCCATGGGAGTGATGCTGAAACCGAATCTTTTTATCCCCTTTTTATCTCCCAAACACCGCCGAAATGCTTGACCCAAGCAAATGCCCACATCTTCTACGGTGTGGTGTGCATCGATATGTAAATTTCCCCTCGCTTCGATGGTCAAATCGAACAGACCATGCTTGGCGAAGAGCTCAAGCATGTGGTCGAGGAAGGGTATGCCGGTATCGATTTTGGACAAACCCTTCCCATCGATATTCAAGGAAATGTCGATTAAAGTTTCTTTGGTCTCCCTTTTTACCGTGCTAGTTCGCTCCACTTTTCTCCCCCATCTCCTTTGATTTTATGATAAATGACAATACACCATTGGGATCCCTGGCTAGGATATCCACTCCACCTTCAATGTAAATACGTGCTTCAGATCGCTTGCGAGAAATAATGCAGGAAAGGAATCTCATTTGCGCGTTAATTTTCCCAAAATTGCGGACCGTTTGCAGGTCATCCCATGTGTCACCCATATATATTCCCACACAAGTTTGCATTTTGGTCCCCAAACTTAGAAGAACCTCCGGATTTGGCTTTTTAAGGGAGCCATCATCATCGGATAAAACCAGGTGAGATGGAATAAGATCGGCTAAATTGGCTTTCTCCAAGGCGACTTCCGCTTCCTTTCCCGTTCTCCCCGTAACCACGGCAATCTTGGGGTAAAAGAACTTTATTTTATTCCTATCCACGAGAACCCTTTCTTCATTGAGCAACCCTTTTTGCTTAACAAGAGTCGGCTCAAAACCGTATAACCTCGGACAATAATCCACCCCACCATAATACTCCTGAAAAACCCGTTTTATCACGTCCTTTCGCCAAAGACCGGTGACCTTGCCTTTCTGTCCCTGGGATAGAGAGCTGAATATCAACTTTTCTAAGGTCTTGAGCCCTCCGCCTGAATCTCGAACCTTCTCGGTAAATTCCTCCAGGGATTCGCCCTCCGATCTTAAAAAATCCAAATTTTGGCTCGAAAATTTCTGGGATTTTCCCAAATAAAAGAGAGCAACTCCATAGGTTAACTCCCAATCATTGTTAAATCCTCCTGCGAGTTTAAAAAGTTGAGTCTCTTCGGGAGTAATCAGCGTAGAGGTGCCTTCCCAGTTGAGTATCTTTGAAAAATAATATTGAGTGGTCTTGCTTATGGCGGCTCTGAAGGATCGGGATACATCGAGGATTACTCCGTCTATGTCCAGCACCAAACCATCAATTAGAGGTAAGATGCCCATTATCTCTTTTCGCACAAGAAGATGTGGTTGAACCTCCATGAATTTGTGGGAGAATGTCATCTATTTGCTGCCCTCGACTCTTATCTTTACAGACTTTGCATGGCCTTCCAGTCCCTCGGCCTGAGCTAGAACGGTGACAGCCTCCGCGAGCTTTTCCAACCCACTCTTTGTGAAGATGAGCACGCTCGATTTCTTGGTGAAGTCATCCACGCCCAAGGGGGAGGAAAAACGCGCACTTCCTCCGGTGGGGAGGACATGATTCGGTCCCGCTATATAATCACCCAGTGCCTCGGTGGAATAGGAACCGAGAAAAATAGCTCCGGCATTCTCGATCTCGTTTAAAAATTTTAAGGGCTCTTCAACCATTAACTCCAGGTGTTCAGGGGCAATGGCGTTGGCCAATTTTATTCCCACTTCTATATCCGAGACGACAAATATCCTCCCTCGACTCTTTATGGATTCTTCGGCAACTTCTCGCCGCTTTAGCCCAGAAAGTTGTTCAGAAAGAGCCGAATTAACCCTTTCAGCAAGCTGGAAAGAGGTGGTGATGAGCAAAGCGGTGGCATCCGGTGCATGCTCTGCCTGACCAAGCATATCAGCCGCTATAAGCCTCGGATCAGCCTTTTCATCGGCGAGAATTAATACCTCGCTTGGACCCGCCAACCTATCGATGCCAACATGACCCACAACTAGTTTTTTAGCCAGGTTCACATAGATGTTTCCCGGACCCGTGATCTTATCCACCTTCTTTACGGTTTCCGTTCCATAAGCTAAGGCTGCTATGGCCTGGGCTCCTCCTAGTTTGTAAATCTCATCCACACCCGTTTCCTCCGCCGCCACCAAGGTGAAGGGGTTTATCTTGCCATCGGGTCTCGGTGGAACACACATGGCAATTTCCTTTACCTCAGCCACGCTGGCGGGAATGGCATTCATGAGTACCGTGGAGGGATATGAGGCCAGACCACCAGGTATGTAAATCCCAACCCTAGCGATTGGACGAACCAATTGTCCAAGCCAAATGCCCTCCCTCTCAGTTGTAAACCACGAACTCGTCTTCTGTCTCTCATGGAAATCGAGAATGCGCTCTTTGGCGAACCTGATCGCCGCGACAAACTCCTGACTCACGCTCGAGTAAGCCTCAGAAACCTCTTCCTTTCTTACCGCCAATCCCACTCCCGTAAGATCGGCTCCATCAAATTCCTTCGTATATTTGAGGAGAGCTCGATCCCCTTCTTTTCGCACATCCTCCAGTATTTGCCGCACCGCTTTTAGAGCAGCCTCATCTTCCAATACAGGGCGTGCGAGAAATTCCTCGACCTTGGTCTCATCGAACTTTTCGATTTTAATGATTGGCATCATCACTAACCCCTCAATTGGAATATCTTCTTGTACTTTGGCAAAATTTAAGTTTGCACAGTCGTTTTAAATTTTTCTTTGTCATTTTGCATTTTTAGTTTTGCATTTTACATTTGCCACGGAAGGGAGTATTTATGCAGATAATATCACTTATCTGGAATTGAAATTTGCCAAACTAAGGAGTTTAATAACCAAAGGATTGCGGGGGCACCCATATGGGAAGCAAGCCCCCGCGCTACCGATTCCCAGCTTGGATTAATTATATGTGCTGGTTGCGACCATTGTCAATAAAAACGTTATCCTCGCCGAGAAGCTCCTTCAATTCGGCGAATAAGCTGCTTTGAGTTTTCACACGATATTTGGCACCCAATCGAAAAGTGGTCGTCTTATTCTCTTCGGTAAGTTGGAGGTATACTTGGGAGGAACCGGGGTGGGTCTCTAAAATTTCTTTGATTTGGTCAATGAGCTTTTTATTGAAGCTTTCCAAAGGCATTTTGATACATAAAGGAAAAGAGCTCTTGCTGCTGCGGTTGCTGCTGTCATTCAACATCTCAACCTCTTGACCGATGACTTTGACATCTTCCTCTTTCACATCGACCCGCCCCTTAACCTTGATTACCCTATCCTCCTTCAGTAACTCTCTGTGCTTTTGATAAACCTTTGGGAAAAGAACGACCTCAACGGAACCCTCCAGGTCCTCTAAGGTCAAAAAGGCCATTATTTCACCTCGCCTGGTGGTAATACGGCTTATGCGGGTGATAATACCACCAATGCGAACGGAACTCCTCTCCTTTTGCTCTCGCAGTTCACCAATGGAGGTTGTAGGGCGATTTCGGAGCAATCTTTCCACCCCTAACAAGGGATGATCACTCACGTACAGACCGAGCATTTCCTTTTCGTGGGCGAGTAATTCTTCCTTGGAAAATTCATCTTCAACCCGTTGTTCGGGTGCCTCGTAGCACTCACCTTGATGAAGATCGAAAAAGGTGAATTGCCCTACCTCCCTGTCCTTCCGCTTGCGCAATCCTCTCTCCATAGCCCGTTCATAAATGCTTAAAAGATGCTTCCGTGTATCTCCACAGGAATCGAAGGCTCCGCTCTTAATTAAACTCTCCAAAGCCCTTTTATTGATCACGGTCAAATCGACTCTTTCACAGAAATCATAAATGGATTTGAAGGGACCTCCCTTCTCTCTTGACTGGATAATTGAATCAATGGCGCTACTGCCCACATTGCGAACCGCCGAAAGTCCAAATCTGATGGCCTGCCCGCCAGGGCTATCTGCCCACCCCTCGGTAGAGGCAGACGGAGACGTTGGCGGGCGGACTCCCCCGATCACCGTAAAACTCTTGAAACTCTCATTGACATCCGGAGGCAAGACCTTTATCCCCAAACGTCGACATTCATTTACGTACTGGGCCACTTTGTCCTTATTCCCCATCACGGATGTGAGAAGAGCGGCCATATATTCCACGGGATAGTTCGCTTTAAGATAAGCGGTTTGATAAGAAATAACTGCATAAGCAGCTGAATGTGCACGATTAAAGCCATAACCAGCAAAGTAGGCCATCAGATCGAAGATTTTCTGTGCCGTTTCGGCATCTATTCCTCTGGACTTCGCTCCTTTAACAAATTTTTCTCTTTGCTCCGCCAGAACATGGGGTTTCTTCTTACTCATCGCCGCCCGTAAGATATCGGCTTCGGCCATACTGAATCCGGCCAACTCGGAGGCTATCCTCATAACCTGCTCCTGATAAACGATGATTCCATAAGTATCCTTCAATATGGGCTCAAGGGAGGGATGAACATAAGAAATGGGCTTGCGACCATGCTTTCGGTCGACGAAATCCTGAACCATATTGCTGCCCAAAGGACCAGGGCGATAAAGGGCTAAAATGTTTATGACGTCTTCAAAGGTTGTGGGTTGTAAATCCTTTAGGAGTGAGCGCATTCCAGTGCTTTCAAGCTGGAATACCCCTATACTTAAGCCCTTTTGAAGCATCTCGAGGGTTTTTGAATCCTCAAGGGAGACATCATCTATATCCAAATCCTCGCCTCTGGTTCTCTTGATTATGTTCACTGCATTATCGATAACCGAAAGGGTGCGAAGCCCCAGAAAATCCATCTTCAAAAGACCTATCCTCTTGATGGCATCCATATGATATTGGGTAATCGTTTCAGGGGTACCTTTTCTCTGCAAGGGGGTGTAGTTGGTGAGCTCATCTCGAGAAATAACGACTCCAGCCGCATGGATGGAATCCTGCCTGGCCAATCCCTCCAATGTCTTGGCGGTGTCTATGATGCGCCTAGTGGTTTCATCATTCTCATACTCTTGGCGCAATTCGGGGACGTTTCGTAAAGCCTCTTCGATGGTGGTGCCGGGACTCTCCGGTATGAGTTTGGCAATTTTATCCACTTTCCCATAAGGGATGCCAAATACTCTCCCCGCATCTCTGGTCGCCGCCCTCGCAGCCATCGTTCCAAAGGTGATGATTTGAGCCACCTTATCCCGACCATATTTCTCGGCTACGTATTCGATGACCTCATCTCGGCGCTCATAACAGAAGTCTATATCTATATCGGGCATGCTCACCCTCTCCGGGTTCAAAAATCTTTCAAAGAGTAAACCGTACCTCAAGGGATCAACGTTTGTTATCCCTAAGACGTAAGCGACGATGCTCCCCGCCGCGCTTCCGCGGCCTGGACCCACCTTGATTCCATGCTCCTTGGCAAACTTGACAAAATCCCAGACCACTAGGAAATATCCGGAAAAACCGGTCCTCTTTATTACCTCCAATTCGTGCTTTAGCCGTTCCATTATGGATGGAGTTACCTCCGAATATCTTTTCTTGACACTTTCCAAGCAAAGCTTCTCAAGATAGGAATCGAGATCATAGCCCGGTGGGACTTCATAATGAGGCAGGTAAATCTTACCGAGCTCCATGGTTACATTACACCGCTCGGTAATCCCCAAGGAATTTTTGAGGACTTGAGGAAGGTCTGGGAATACCTG
>JBFMAG010000140.1 GCA_040755895.1 Actinomycetota bacterium
CATCGGGATCTTCTTTGTCTCGGCTAAAGGCGCAGAATTTGCACCTGTTAATACATACGTTGGTGGGATTGATATGTCTATTATTGATGAAATAAACGTAGTCGCCGGTTCTTCTCTGTTTTACCAGGTCGGCGAGGCAGCCAATTTGAAGCAGATCATCTGATTGGTAGAGTCTGATCCCATCCTCGTTCGAAAGTCGTTTCCCAGCTAGGACTTTTTCGAAAACATCGGATAAATTCCCGTCTTTAAGGAAACTTTGCACTGCCCTCTCTTGATATACACTCGAGGATTTCTCCGACATCGAGAACTCCTTAAAATGGGAGGGTTGAACTTGTAGTAGTATACCTTCTTTTTGAAATTCTTTGAAGACGTTTCTCTAAAAATTGTTTGAAAAACGGGGCTTTTGATATACAATTAGTAAGCGCTGGAGGCAAACAGGGATAAAATCCTAAATCCGAAGCAATAGATCCTAAACAATATATAAGTCCAAATGACCAAAAGCCGTATCCAAAGCCCGCAACTTTCCTTTCTAATGTAGGCTACTACCAGTTGGAGCTGGGGGATGGAGGAGAAAGGCTTTCGAGAGGGAGATAAGGTAAACAATCTAGCTTCGGCTGGGGAAAAAGAGAGATATGTTAAATCGATATTTTCCACCATAGCCAAACGTTACGATCTTTTAAATACGCTTTTAAGCTTCGGCTTGCATCGCCATTGGAAAAGATTTGCGGTAAAATTAGCTGACCTATCTCCTGGAGATACCGCTCTGGATATCTGCTCAGGTACCGGAGATCTGGCAATTCTTCTTTCCAGGAAGGTCGGATTGGAGGGGAAGGTCGTTGCCCTTGATTTTTGTCAAGAGATGCTGAAGCTGGCTCAGGAGAAAATCGAGGCGACGGAGATCAGCAATTGTACCTTTGTCCATGGGAATGCCGAAGAACTGGAGTTTCCGACGGAATCCTTCAACGCGGTGACTGTGGGTTTTGGCATGAGAAACGTCGCCAATATCGATAAGGTATTCAAGGAGATGCACCGAGTGTTAAAACCCTATGGAAGGGCAATTTGTCTGGAGTTCAGCCATCCCACATCCCTCATTTTTAGGATACTTTACGATTTTTATTCCTTTAAGATTCTCCCCAGAATCGGGGGGTTCATCTCCGGGAAGTCCGATGCCTATTTTTATCTACCTAATTCGATCAGGGAGTTCCCCAGCCAGGATGAGTTGAAAATCATCATGGAAAAGGTGGGCTTCAGCGAGGTTCGATACTACAATTTAACCGGAGGAATAGTGGCCATACATTTGGGAATAAAATGTTGATCACGGAGGTGGAAATTGGCCTTTAAAGACCTTCGAGAATTTATTGAATTTCTCGAGGTAAGGGGAGAATTGTGCCGGGTAAGCACGCTCGTGGATCCGGTCTTGGAGATAACCGAAATCATAGATCGGGTGAATAAAAGCCAGGGTCCTGCTGTTCTCTTTGAAAACGTTAAGGGATCGCAAATGCCCGTGCTCATAAATACCTTTGGTTCATTTAAACGGATGAGCTGGGCTTTGGATGCCGAGAACCTCGACCAAGTTGCGGAGAGATTGCAATCCCTGTTCCCATCGGAACTTCCCTCAACTTTTCGCCAGAAAATTAGCACCCTGTTGAAACTCAAGGACGTCACTCGTCTTCAACCCAAGCTCATTAAAAAGGCTCCATGCCAAGAGGTTGTGTTAAGTCGAAATTTCAGTTTGGAAATTTTCCCTATTTTAAAATGCTGGCCGAAGGATGCCTCTAGATTCATCACCCTCCCTTTGGTGGTCACCAAAGACCCTGTGACCGGTCGTCAAAATATGGGGATGTATCGTATGCAGGTCTTTGATGAGAGAACTTGTGGGATGCACTGGCACATGCATCATGATGGAGCCGAGATTTACCGAGAAAGTGTTAAGCGAGGTGAACCCCTTGAGGTCGCGGTAGCTTTGGGAGGAGACCCGGCCACGATCTATTCCGCAACTGCACCCCTTCCCCGTGGTTTTGAT
>JBFMAG010000141.1 GCA_040755895.1 Actinomycetota bacterium
GACCAAAAATTCAATCTCAAAGGGAGAGGACCAACCGAATTCTAACTCGCAGCCTTCACCCTCTCTCGCTTCAGAAAAACAATTTTGTCTCCCGTGTAATCGACCTCGACGCAATCGCCCTCTTTAAATTCTCCTTCCAGTATCTTTAAACCTAGGGGGTTTTGGATTTCTCTCTGTATGACTCGCTTCAGTGGTCTTGCCCCAAAGTTGGGATCGAACCCCTCCTTGGCCAAGAATTCCTTTGCTCCCTGGCTTAAAATTAAACTAATTTTCTTCTCAGCCAAGCGACGTTTGAGGTAACCGATTTGGATATCAACGATCTTCTTGATATCTCCCAGGGTCAAAGGATGGAAGATGATGATCTCATCTATACGGTTCAAGAACTCGGGGCGAAAAGCTCTTTTTAACTCGCTCATGACCACTTTCTTCATTTCATTATAGTTGGATAATCCTTCTTCGGTCCTTGCGAATCCCACAGCCACCTTTTGGAGGTGCGCCGTGCCCAGGTTTGAGGTCATGACGACGATGGTATTCTTAAAATCCACGGTGCGCCCGTGCCCATCGGTCAGCCGACCATCATCTAAAATCTGGAGCAAGGTATTGAACACTTCCGGATGAGCTTTTTCTATTTCATCCAGCAAAATGACGGAATACGGTCTTCTTCTCACTGCTTCGGTGAGTTGTCCTCCCTCTTCATATCCCACGTATCCGGGAGGAGCCCCTATGAGCCTGGCAACGGTATGTCTTTCCATATACTCGCTCATATCCAATCTGACCATGGCCCTCTCATCGTCGAAGAGGAATTCGGCTAAAGCCCTGGCGAGCTCAGTTTTTCCCACGCCCGTGGGACCGAGGAAGATGAAGGAACCGAGGGGACGACTGACATCCTGCAAACCAGCACGAGCCCTCCGGATGGTATCGGAGACGATTCTTATCGCTTCCTCCTGCCCCACAACTCTCTTGGAAAGGCGCTCTTCCATGTGGATGAGCTTCTCGATTTCTCCCTCCATGAGCCTGGAGACAGGGATTCCAGTCCACTTGGAGACGACTTCAGCGATATCCTCCCCATCCACTTCCTCCTTGAGCATCCTGGGACCCTTTTGAAGCTTAAGGAGCTTCTCGTTTGCCTCCTTCAGCTGATGTTCCAGCTCCAAGAGCTCGCCATATCTGAGTCTGGCAACTTTTTCGAGATCCCCCTCCCTCTCAGCCTCCTGTTCTTCAAGTTTCGTTTGCTCGATTTTTTCCTTGAGTTCTCGAATCCGGGAGATGATTTCCTTCTCTCTGAGCCATTGAGCCCTCATTCGATCGCCCTTCTCTTTGAGCTCTGCGAGCTCTTTCTCCAGCTTCTCCAATCTTTCCTTGGATGCTTTATCCTTCTCCTTCTTGAGTGCTTCTCTCTCTATCTCCAATTGCTTGATCTTCCTTTGGATGTCATCGATTTCAGAGGGCATGCTATCCATCTCGATGCGCAAATGAGAAGCCGCCTCGTCGATGAGATCAACCGCCTTATCCGGGAGAAATCGGTCGCTGATATACCTGTCGGAGAGGGTGGCAGCGGCTATGATCGCGGGATCGGTGATTCTCACTCCATGGTGGACCTCATAACGTCCCTTAAGACCCCTGAGGATGGCTATGGTATCTTCAACGGATGGCTCCCGCACGAGAATGGGTTGGAACCTCCGCTCGAGGGCGGCATCCTTTTCGATTCTCTTGCGATACTCATCGATGGTTGTTGCCCCCACGCAACGGAGTTCCCCCCGAGCGAGCATCGGTTTCAACATGTTGGCAGCATCAACCGCTCCTTCCGCAGCTCCAGCACCAACTATGTTGTGCAATTCGTCGATGAATAGAATGATTTGTCCTTCTGCCTCGGTTATCTCCTTGAGAACTGCTTTGAGCCTGTCCTCAAACTCCCCACGATATTTCGTGCCCGCAATGAGAGCACCAACATCCAATGCGATGATCCGCTTATTTTTAAGACCATCAGGAACGTCTCCACCTATGATGCGTTGTGCCAAGCCCTCAACTATGGCAGTCTTGCCCACACCTGGATCTCCCATGAGTACTGGGTTATTCTTCGTTCTTCGGGAGAGGACCTGAATCACCCTTCTGATTTCATCATCCCTTCCGATGACCGGATCCAATTTCCCCTTGCGAGCTGAATCGGTCAAATCACGCCCATAGCGCTCGAGTGCTTGATATTTGTCCTCGGGGAAGGGGTCGGTTACCCTTTGATGTCCTCGAACCTTCGCCAAAATATCATACACAACATCCTTGCTTAAACCGAATCCCTTTAAGATGGAGGAGGCCCGACCTCCCTCCTCGATTATTGCCATAAGTAGGTGCTCAGTGCTCACGTATTCATCCTTTAATTTCTCAGCTTCAGCAAAAGCGAGATCGAGGACCCTCTTCAGGCGGGGGGTGATGTATATCGTTCCCACCTGTCCATATACCTTGGGAGTCTTTTCCAGCTCTCGCTCAACCTCGGTTTTGATTGCCCCGGGGCTTATCTCCAGCTTCTTTAAAATGGTGGAGACAACACCCTCGGATTGCTGAAGAAGGACAAGGAGCAAGTGCTCTACATCCACCTGCTGGTGGTTCCTATCTTCAGCCACCCTTTGGGCATCACCGATTGCCTCCTGAGCCTTCACCGTAAATTTATCGAATCTCATCCTTCACCACCCCATAATTACCTTCTTACGATTTCACCCCGTGGAATGAGAACCAAATCCCGCCGATGACTTCGGCGGATATTCTCTATCCTCTCCTCCACCTCCCGCTCAAACTCCTCAAACCTTTTCTCGGCTTCGTCCAGAGCCTTCTTCATAATCCCCAATTCTCGCCTGAGATCCATGATCATCCTTACCCCGGCGAGATTCACTCCACGTTCCTGGGTAAGCCGTTGAATGAACTTGAGCGTCTCAATATCCCTCATGGAATAAAGACGAGTACTTCCCGGTGTACGGCTGGGAGAAATCAGCCTCCTTCGCTCGTAGATACGGAGCGTCTGGGGATGCACGCCCGCTAGCTTGGCAGCCACGCTGATCATATACACTGGGATATCGGTATCCCTGAAATCTTCCTCCTTTTTCTTTTTCACAGTAATCACCACCTCAGGAACCCTTGGTCATCGCCCTCTCCAGATGTTCTCTGGGATTTTCCTTATGTTTATTGGCGAATCTGACCAAAAGCTCTCTCTCTTCCGAAGTTAGTTTAGTGGGGACGATCACGTGAATGGTTATTAGCATATCGCCTCGTCCCCAACCATGAAGCCTGGGGGCTCCCCTCCCTTTCAACCGGAAAATCTGCCCATCCTGGGTGCCCGATGGAATCTTTAAGGAAACCGTACCATTTACGGTGGGTACTTTGATGCTAGCTCCCAGGGCTGCTTCGGTGAGTGTGATCGGCAGATCGAGCAAAATATTACTACCCTTCCTCTTAAAAAACGGGTGCGGGGCTACATTGGTGATGATATATAAATCTCCGGGAGGTCCACCTTCTACTCCTGGCTCTCCCTTCCCCTTCAGCCTTATCTTCGAGCCATCCTCAACACCGGAGGGTATTTTTACCTCTACTCTCTTGGTTTGCTCTACGGTACCCGCCCCCCGACAGGTGGGACAGGGAGCTTCTATTATCGTGCCCCGACCCATGCATCTATGACAGGTTCGACTGAGGCTAAAGAAACCTTGATTGTAGGCAACCATTCCCTTGCCGCCGCAGACTGGACAGACCACGGGTGAGGTACCAGGCTTTGCCCCAGTTCCCCCACATGTACGACAACTCACTTCTTCGTTGAGATCTATGCTTGTAGTGGTCCCCTTGAGAGCATCCTCAAAGGATAGATTGACATTGTAATATAGATCCCTTCCAGCTTGAGGGTATTCTCGTCTAAATCCAAAATCCCTAAATATGTCGAATATGTCCGAAAACTCAAAGTCACCGAAGGGTCTCTCGAAACCAAAATCCCTGAAGGGAGAAAATCCCGTTTCAAAGAAGCGAACACCCTGATCATACTCCTGACGCTTCTTTGGATCGCTTAAAACCTCGTAGGCTTCATTTATTTCCTTGAATTTCTCCTCGGCTTCCTTTTTATTGGCTGGATTGGCATCAGGGTGGTATTTACGAGCAAGCCTTCGATAAACTCTCTTGATATCCTCTTGAGAGGCATCTTTGCTTACCCCGAGGATCTTATAGTAGTCCTTATATCTTCTGCCAAACACCTGGCTCACCACACCATTTCACAAATTTAAAGCGACGGCTTTTTGGATACTTTGACCGCGGCGGGTCTCAAAAGGTTTCCCCTTAAAAGATACCCCTTTAAAAGAACCTCGACCACCGTATCCTCGTTGTGTTCATCGCTTTCCACTTGCATAAGGGCTTCGTGTCTTAAGGGGTCGAATCTTTCTCCTAAGGGATCGATGGTCTTTAAACCCTCTTTCTCGAGAATGGTCTTCAGTTGGGAGTGGATCATTTCCACGCCCTTGAGTAAATTATCGAGATTTTTATTTCCTCGAGAGGCTTCCAAAGCCCTCTCCAAATTATCCAAGACGGGTAGCAACTGCATGATTATATTCTGCGATGCCATCTCCAAAAACTGAGTCTGCTCCTTCACCATGCGCTTCTTAAAATTCTCAAAATCGGCTTTAAGTCGCTTCAAGGTATGCAAATAATCCGCAGCTTCCGCTTCCTTCGCCTTAAGCTTTTTCTCAAGCGTTGCTAAATCTTCTTTACCCACTTTGGTCTTTTTCCTTGAAACTCTCTTAGTTCCTTCCTTGCGGGTTTCTTCGCCCCGTGGAAGGGTTTCTCTTGTCCCCTTTCCTTCGATCTTCTCTTTTCCGGTCACTTACTTCACCTCTCTTCCCCAAGACTTGCTGCTCCAAAACAAAAAAATGGAGGGGCTTCCATTTCAGCTCACTGCGACTCAACTTACTTTGGTTGAACTTTGACCTTAACCCTTTTCGGTCTTGCCACCTCGATTTTGGGCAAGGTAACTTCGAGAACACCATCCTTGAAGGTGGCGCCGACATCTGTGGTCTTAATCTTCGTGGGAAGTGGGATTACTCGCTCAAAAGCTCCATAGCGCCTCTCAATTCTATAATAATTTTCCTCCTTTACCTCCTCGGAGAATTTACGCTCACCTTTAATAGTTAGGGAATCTTCGTCTACATGTATTTCTACATCTTCGGCTTTGAGTCCAGGTAGCTCCGCCTTGATCACGAGCTTATCATCGGTCTCGTACATATCAATGGCTGGAACCCATCTGCCCAAACGAGGTCTCTCTTCCAAACCGAAGGTCCTCTCGAAAAGTCTTCCAATTTCATTCTGAAGGGCGAGAAAATCTCTAAATGGATCCCATCTTATAATGGCCATTTTCATCCCTCCCTTTGAAGCCCCTCCTAAATTAGAGAAATTATTTCTTCTTCTTTTTCTCCTCGTCTTCCTCCTCCACTTCGGCATCGACGACGCCTTCATCGCCTCCGGTCTCCTTTTCGCCTGCGCTTTGAGCTTGCTGTTGTTGCTGGGCGTAAAGTACCTCCGCGATCTTATAGGAAGCCTGCATGAGCTCATCCGAAGCCTTCTTAATCCTTTCTATATCATTGGTCTTAAGAGCCTCCTTCACCTCAGAGACGGCGCTTTCGATGCGCTCCCTATCGGCGGCCGGCAATTTATCGCCGACCTCTCTCAGAGACTTCTCGGTGGTGTAAACGAGGTTATCGGCGGTGTTCTTAATCTCGGCGGCTTCTCTCTTCCTGCGATCCTCTTCAGCGTGAGCCTCGGCATCCTTTATCATCTTATCGATCTCTTCCTTACTCAAGGCGGTGCTTCCAGTGACCGTCATCTTCTGCTCTTTCCCAGTGCCCAAATCCTTGGCGGAGACGTGGACGATACCATTTACATCGATATCGAAGGTGACCTCGATTTGAGGAACTCCCCTTGGTGCGGGAGGAATGCCGATGAGGTGGAAGCGACCTAAGGTCACATTATCCGCAGCCATGGGGCGCTCCCCTTGAACGACGTGAATCTCCACACTGGTCTGACCATCCTCAGCAGTGGTGAAGATCTCGCTCTTCTTCGTGGGAATCGCGGTATTGCGCTCAATGAGCCTGGTTGCTATACCACCCTTGGTTTCAATTCCAAGGGAAAGCGGAGTTATGTCGATGAGAAGTAATTCCTCCTTGACTTCGCCCATGATGATGCCCGCTTGGATCGCCGCACCAACGGCTACGACCTCATCGGGATTGATGTCCTTTCGGGCTTCTTTCCCTGTGAGGTCTTTCACCAGGCTTTGGATTATGGGCATCCGTGTAGCTCCACCAACCAAGATCACATGATCGAAGTCCCCCGCCTTAAGCCCTGCATCTTTC
This sequence comes from Actinomycetota bacterium, assembly GCA_040755895.1. Lineage (NCBI taxonomy): Bacteria > Bacillati > Actinomycetota > Actinomycetota bacterium. The sequence continues at coordinate 6,366 of JBFMAG010000141.1, forward strand.
ATCGCTTGGATGGCAGGACCACGGCACCTTTCAACCAAATCGGTGGTCATGTGCTCAAGCTGAGAGCGGGTGAGAGCCATCTCAAGGTGCAGAGGACCCTCCGAAGTGGCAGTTATGAACGGAAGATGTATGGTCGTTTCCAGAGTCGAGGAGAGCTCGCACTTCGCCTTCTCGGCTGCCTCCTTCAAGCGCTGGAGAGCCATCCTATCCTTCCTCAAGTCCACACCATACTTGGACTTGAAATCATCAGCCATCCAGTCCATTATCCGCTGATCCCAATCATCTCCACCCAGATGGTTATCTCCACTGGTCGCCTTGACCTGAAAGATTCCCTCTTCGATCTCGAGGATGGAGACGTCAAAGGTACCCCCACCGAGGTCGAATACTAAAATGCGTCCTTTGCCTCCTTTTTCCAAACCATAAGCCAAAGCCGCCGCGGTGGGCTCGTTGATAATTCTCAACACATCCAGACCAGCGATGGTTCCCGCATCCTTGGTGGCTTGGCGTTGTGCATCCTGGAAGTAAGCGGGAACGGTGACCACAGCTTTGGTGATCTTTTCGCCGAGATAAGCCTCAGCATCTCTCTTCAGCTTTTGAAGGACGAAGGCGGAAATTTGCTGAGGAGTATAGGTCTTGTCGTCGATGGTCTTCTTCCAATCCGAACCCATGCTCCGTTTTATGGAGACGACAGTGCGATCGGGGTTGGTGATCGCTTGTCTTTTGGCGACCTCTCCCACCAACATTTCGCCAGCCTTCGAGAAAGCCACGACGGAAGGAGTCACTCTTCCTCCCTCAGCATTAGGGATAACTATGGGCTCACCCGCTTCCAGGTAAGCGATGCAGGAATTGGTCGTGCCAAGATCGATGCCTACGGGCTTTGCCATCTAAATCACCTCTGATTCGAAAATATTTAGCACATTTTAAATATAAAATCTAAGTCTATTATTGTCAAGTATTACTACTATTTTTGTAGCTGGATCATAAAACCATAAACTTGCTGCTCAGGGCCGCTTGCAGAGCGAGTGTGAGCGATGGCGTCGGGAGCGCAACTATTTAAAACTCCAAGAAATATGAGGGCAAGAGGTGCACTCCAAGCAACGGATACATCGGAGTGAATTTACTGAATTCGGATGCTCATAGACCTTTATATCCACGGGACAAATCCTTTGACATTCTCCACAAAGATTGCAAGAGGACAGATCGACCTTCAACTGAAGAAAGCTAAATCTATTAAAGAGGGAAAAGATAGTTCCCAAGGGACAAATCGTTCTACAAAAGGGTCGCTTTGAGAAGATCATCCAGATTAAAAAGAAGAATAATAAGGACATCTTCGCATAAAAAAGCCAACCTATTTTCGCCCACAATTCCTTAGTGAAAAGCACCATGGGTATGGCAGCTTGCAG
>JBFMAG010000142.1 GCA_040755895.1 Actinomycetota bacterium
CTCCTTCTCCTGAGGTATCCTGGTTCAACTTCGCCGATTATTGTAACGCTCAAAGTTATTTGAAGAGCCTCGGTAATATCTCCCCCAACTAATGTTAAATGGTATTTGCGCGCTGCCTTCATCATCCCCCTGTAGATCGCCTCGGCGAATTCTACACTAGTTTTGGGTTTTAAGCCCACAGAAACTAAAGCAAAGCGAGGAATACCAGCCATGGCAGCGATATCACTGATGTTGATGGCCATTGCCTTATAACCGAGCTCATTGGGGGAAATGGTATCTAATTTAAAGTGCACACCTTCGACGAGAATATCCGAGGTTAAAACCAATAATAGATTTGGATCAGAGGTCACCACCGCAGCGTCGTCTCCTATAGGAACAATAATGCGCTTATCCTTTACCGCGGCGATCTTTGAAATTCTTCTTATAAGACCAAACTCGCCAATATCCTCAATGAGCATTTGAGAACCTCATCTATATTAATCTAATTAACCCTGGACATAATTCGTTCATGGTTTCTTCCTGCATACTGTTTATCCTAGGTCAATGTAAAAGCTTAATTGAGATTTAATGTCTAGCCTATTCTATATACATTTTTTAACCTGTGCTGATTTGAGAAATTCAGCTACCAATTTCATAGCGCAAAATTTCCCGCACATCGTACACACATCCTCCTCTGGACCTTTTCTTTCCTCATGGGCTTTTCTAGCCCTTTCAGGATCGATGGCCAGTTTCATTTGCCTTTCCCAGTCTAAGGCTTTTCTGGCCTTAGACATCTGTAAATCCCACTCCGATGCGCCGGGGATACCCCTAATGATGTCGGCCGCATGAGCTGCAATTTTTGCAGCAATGACACCTTCCCTTACATCTTCGATCGTGGGAAGGCCGAGATGCTCTCGGGGAGTCACGTAGCAGAGAAAATCGGCGCCTGAAGCAGCAGCGATCGCTCCGCCAATTGCAGAAGTAATGTGATCATAACCGGGTGCCACATCGGTAACTATTGGTCCCAAAACGTAGAAAGGAGCACCCTTGCATACGGATTTCTCCATTTTTACTGTAGCCTCGATTTGGTCAAGGGGCACGTGACCTGGACCCTCAACCATAACCTGAACTTCAGACTCTCTCGCTCTATCTACCAGTTCACCTAAGGTTAAAAGCTCCTCGATTTGAGCTCTGTCTGAGGCGTCGGCTATGCATCCAGGTCTCATGCCATCCCCAAGGCTTAAGGTAACATCATACCTCTTTGCTATCTCAAGTAACCTATCAAATTGCTCATAGAGGGGATTCTCTTTATCATTGTGGAGCATCCAGCCGATTATAAATGCTCCCCCCCGGCTGACCACATCAGTTATGCGCCCTTCTCGGGTTAAGGCGTTGAGAGCTTTCCAGGTGATGCCACAATGGATGGTCATGAAATCCACGCCATCCCTTGCATGGACTTCTATGACCTTAAAGATATGGTCCGGGGTCATTTTTACAATATTGCCGTATTTAATCTTGGCGTCTATGGCTGCTTGGTAGATGGGTACGGTACCTATGGGGATGGAAGATTTAGTAATTATCGCTCTCCTTATCTTATTTAGATCTCCTCCCGTACTCAAATCCATGACGGTATCAGCACTGGCTTTTATGGCTACTTCAAGTTTCTCAAGCTCCTCATCCATGAGGGGAAAATCCTCTGATGTACCGATATTTGCATTGACCTTTGTGCGCAAAGCTTCTCCTATCCCCACGGGACGGGCGGAGGGGTGATTGATATTTCTGGGGATGACGATTTTGCCCTGAGCGATGTTTTGAAGGATCAAATTTAAATTCACCTTTTCCTCCCGGGCTACTCTCTTTATTTCCTCGGGGATTTCCCCCGCTTTGATCCTGGTCAACAATGTGGTCATATTTACTCCTCCTTCAGCTTGGCTTTGACCTCTCTGATCTTTTTTAGAAGTTCAGAGGTTGCTCTCCTCACATCGGCGGCACAAGCCACGGCAGAGATCACCGCCACTCCATCTGCCCCCGCTTTGAGTACATCCTCAAGGTTGTTCAAGGTTATTCCACCTATGGCAACGATCGGGGATTTCACGGAGCTCCTTATCTCAGATAAAGTACTCAATCCTACAGGCTGACCGGCATCGCTTTTGCTTGGAGTGAGAAAGATCGAGCCAACTCCAAGGTAATCTGCACCCTCTCTTTCCACTCGAACTGCCTCCTTAATGCCACCTACAGAGACGCCGATTATTTTCCCCTTCCCCAGGATTTTCCGAGCATAGGGGAGGGGCATATCCTCCTGTCCCAGGTGTACTCCATCGGCATCGATGGCTAAAGCTATATCAATTCGATCATTGATTATGAAAAGAGTCCCGGATCTGTGGGTCAACTTTTTAATCTCTGCTGCTATTCTCAGCATATCCCGGGTGCACCTGTCCTTCTCCCGCAATTGGATTACCGTGGCCCCCCCTGCGATCGCATCTCGAGCGACATCGATATGTGTCCGACTCAGACCCGGAATTTCCGTGGTGATCACGTAGAGATCCAGATTCATATTCTCCTCTTCGAAATCATTCTTCACCCTTAAATCTGCTTTTTAAGATGAAGGATGCTATGTCAGCTGCTCTTCTTCCCGAGAGGAACATCCCTCCAAATATGGCACCCATCCGTGGAGAACCAAAGACCGTGGCTACAGCCATACCGGCAACTATAAGACCGGGAAAGATCTCACATGTTTTATCCTCGACTTCTTTCTCACCCGCTTCGGACCACATGCAACTCTCCCCAATGACCTTACCCGTAAGGGTGGGAAAATTAGCCTCTGGAATTTTTTGAGAAACAACGCGAGCCACTTCAGCTCCATGACCTGTGGAATCTATTACGAGTTTCGATTTTACGGCTAGGGGATCGACATGGAAATGTGCAGCTTCAACGGCACCCCAATTTATAACCACACCGGTAACCCTGTTTCCTTCACGAATTATTACATCCTCGACGCTCATACCTATCCATATCTTGGCTCCTGCCTCGATGGTTGCAGCTGTACATTTTGAAACCGTTTCCACCGAGTCAGCTGTGTAGTAGTTACCGGTATACTGTTCTAATCTCACCCCTAGTCCATCGAGAATCCCTTTGGCCCTTTCCTGTATTACGATCTTGGGGAAAAGCATGCCTCCTCCCCACATTCCTCCTCCAACATGAAGATTTCTTTCAAAAACTGCGACCCTATAATTCTCTTGAGCCAAATACCGAGCTGCGATCAATCCGGCAGGACCGGCCCCAGCAATGGCTACATCCAAATCGAGACGCTTTGAAAAATCGCTCCAGAACCTGTCAATTATGGCTCTGGTCACCACAGTTTCTTCTAAGGCTTCGCGGGTGCTAAGTTCTTCCTTTATCACGGGCGACCTCCTTTGAAAGAAGCTTTTAATATGATATTAGATTGAGATAAAAAAACCGTATTTTCCAGCGGAAATACGGTTGTGGAGATATTATCCCTCCGCTGGCATTACCCAGAGCAGGTTCAAAGGGTCGTTCAATGATATCGAACCTCTCAGCCCGTAACACGAGCTCCCCTAAAATCTATGAATTTTCCATGATTATACACAAAGTTTAGTACCCTTTGCAAATGCACATATTTATTTCATTCCCTTGATATGCTAACTTATAAGCGGATTTGGAGGCACTCGATGAATTTAAAAGGCGAGAGACCGGATAAGATCGAAAAATCTGAACACCTTACCTACGCTCGGGCTGGCGTCGATTCCGCCAGAGAGGAGGTTGCCCTAGAAGGGCTGCTGAAGTGGATCAAGAAGACCTTTCGATTGAGGAAGAAAGTTGGAGCGGCAAAGCTTAAGATGGGCTACTTTGCCAATGTCATTGATATCGGAGGGAATATGGGAATCGCCATTTCAACCGATGGGGTGGGGACGAAGGTTCTCGTCGCACAAATGATGGGCAAATACGACACCATTGGAATAGACTGCGTAGCCATGAATGTCAATGATATCCTCTGCGTAGGAGCAGAGCCGATCTCCATGGTGGATTACATAGCAGTTCAGGAACCACATCCTGACCTACTGGAAGAGATTGGAGAAGGGCTTTATCGAGGAGCTCAAATGGCGGGGATAACCATCCCCGCCGGGGAGATAGCTCAGCTAAAGGAGTTAATTAGGGGCAGGAGGGAAACCTATGGCTTTGATTTGGTGGGTACATGTGTTGGCATTGTCCCTCTCGATAAGATGATCATGGGGCAGGATATCCAAGATGGGGATATTGTACTGGGTTTGGAAAGCAGTGGCATTCACAGCAATGGTTTAACCTTGGCACGTCAAATTTTCTTCGACAAGATGGGTTTTGATGTCAACAAATATTTCGATGAGTTGGGACGGACCATTGGCGAGGAGCTTTTGGAACCCACCAGGATTTATGTCCCCGAGATCATGGAAATTCTAAATTCGGGTTTAAACGTGAAAGCTCTGATACATATCACGGGGGATGGCTTTCTCAATTTAACCAGGGTGGCCTCAGAGGTAGGATATGTAATAAATTACCTACCTGAACCGCCACCGATATTTTCTTTGATTCAAAAGCTGGGCAACGTAACCGATGAAGAAATGTACAAGGTTTATAATATGGGCATTGGTTTTTGCCTGGTCGTGGCACCAGATGATCTAGCATCTGCTTTGGAGATTATAAAGAAACACGATATAAGGAGCCATCAAATGGGTTATGTAAGAGGTGGGAAAAGAAGGGTAATAATTGAACCCAGAAAACTCATGAGCAAAGGAAATAGATTTTATGAATATTAGTAAATTAATTCCTGATTTCTTCGCGTGTAAGCTATCGGCAAATACAGGATTAAAGAGTGGTTGGGAGGGATTGGCATTGAAACTTCGAGCACATCATCTGCTTTGCATTCATGGATTTCAAGGGTTGGGTTACACCCCTGCATTCGTAAATGCTCTGAGGCGAATAATTCAAATCATAAAGGCGAATGAAAACCTATTAATCGAACTCACGAATGAATGCGACATCCTCTGCTTTACTTGCCCTCACCAGCTTGGCAATAAATGCACCAAGCATGGTTCTTCATGTGAAGAGAAAGTAAGGGAATTGGATGATGAGGTATTAAGATGCTTAGGGTTGAAACCTGGATCTACTATATCGGTAAAGACTCTATTTCCGTTAATTCGAGAGAAGATCGATGAGAAGGATTTGGAGCGGATGTGCGGGAATTGTGAGTGGTTTGACCTCGGTTTCTGTCGGGAGGGACTGACAAGGGAACTTTTGCAGTGATAATAGATAAGAGGTAAAATCTCACTCCAAAACTATTCGGAAGCTTTCAATACGGGATAAGGATTGACGGCTCTTCCCCCGCCTGGGTGGAATTCGAAGTGAAGATGGGGCGATGCACCTCTCGCATTTCCAGTATTCCCCACATAACCAATCGTTTGGCCAGCTTCAACGTGACCTCCCGTTACAGCGTAGCCACTGAGATGCATATAACAGTAGGTATTCCCATCGTCTCCATAGAGATAAATGGTCTTGCCGCCGCCACTACTATAGGTTGCTTTTACGGTGCCACTGACACAAGCCACGCAGGGGATGCCACGTAGGGCAAAGATATCACAACCCTGGTGGCGGTGTCCCCTTCTAGGAGCTCCCCAAGAGTCGCAATAGGCATGGGGTCCCGCCACAGGAAAATGAAACCCCCCTCTGCGATATGTTCGTGAACGAGTAGCAACTACCAATTTTCGAGGTCTATGTTGATTCATTCGCAGTCGAATCAATTGAGCTTGAGTTCTTGAAAACAACGACTTTTGTTTGGCCAATTCTTTCTCCATCTCGCGTTGCTTTGCTTTGAGCGATCCTAGGAGTGCTCTTTGTCGAGCACTTTGGGCGGTGAGTTCATTCTTCATCCTTTCAATCTCAGCTAGGATTCGTTTAATTTCATTGAGATTATTTAGATCTTGTTCACCAATTGCCTGTATCAAATCGAAGCGCATCAGAAATTCAGAAAAGGTTTTGGATCCGAATAACATGTCCAGAAATTCAACATGACCACAGCGATAGAGGAAGTTGATCCTTTGATTCAAAATAACCTGGCGGTGCTCAAGTTCTTTTTTGGCGGCTTCCAATTTTGCTGTGGTTTTCTCAATATTGGCATCAATTCTAGCCAATTTTATCTGGGCGGAATTATACTCCATTGCCAGTTTATTTAATTTCTTGTTCAGGTTATAGATTTGATTTCTAATCTGGGATACCTGTAACCTTTTCTTTTTTAGGGGGGAAGCAATGGAGATTGTGGGGATAACGAGAAAGAGGATCAAAAAGAGAGAAACAATTTGAAAGATTCTAAAGATGGAAAGATCCTTTGATTCGATTTCCATCGCCTCCAGGAGGTATCCAAAAATCGGACTTCTTTTTAATATCATAAAAGGGCGAAAAATGTCAACCTAAAATACTCTTACCAAATCCATGTCTCTTGCTTTGCACTCTCATTATGATGGGGATAAACTATCTGTATAAGCAAAAGAGGTGAGATCGTGAGCAAAAAACCAAGGAAAAATTCCAAGCCTTTTGTGTTTGGAGCGACTGCTCTGAGTATCATCACCATCCTTGGGTGTGCAAAGCAGGGTTTAAAGGAAAAGGCAGTGGTCAAGGAGAAGCGAGAAAAACCGGCTGAGGTCAGGAGATGGGAAAAGGAGATACCAAAGATTTCTGAGGAAGAAGTTTCAAAAAAGCAAGAGGTTATGAAGGAACAAGGCCTTGTTGCTTTGGCTCATGAAGCAACCATGTCTCAATCCACAAGAAGAGCCGTTGAACTCGCCGGTGGTTTTGGGTTCATCAAATCTGGGGAAACCATTCTGGTAAAGGTCAACGCAAACTCGTATGATCCCCATCCTGGAACTACAAATCCCGAGGTGGTGAAAGAGGTAGTGAAGATGGCTTTTGAGGCTGGTGCGGGAGAGGTAATCGTAGCCGATAGATCCAGCATTTACGGTCCCTGGTCTAATACAATGTATAATATGCGCCGAGTGGGGATTGAAAGGGCAGCGCGGGAGGCGGGAGCAGAGGTGATAGCCCTTGAGGACACTGAATGGATTCATATAAGACCGGAAGGTGTGACTCACTGGAAGGAGGGACTCACCATCCCCAGACTTGCTCAAGAGGTGGATCACATCATTAATCTGCCGGTAGTAAAGACCCATGAAGCCGCGGTTTTCTCCATGTCTCTTAAAAATTTTGTTGGACTTATCTCACCTCATGATCGAAGGGTGATGCACGCTTCACCTCATCTTCAGGAGATGATCGCGGATTTAAATCTGGCCTTTAAACCGAGTTTCATAGTCATGGACGCGAGCAGAGTTTTTGTTACCGGGGGACCGGCAAGGGGAAGGATAAAAGAGCCACGGATCATTGTGGCTACGAGGGATAGAATAGCTGCGGATGTTGTGGGATTGGCCCTTTTAAAAACCTTGGGCACCACGTCAAGAATTGAAAAAAGAAGCGTATGGGATCAGCCCCAAATTAGAAGGGCGATAGAACTTAAGTTGGGAATTCCCGGTGCTAGTGAGCTTAAATTCAAATGGGAATCGATTGCAGACATGGAGAGGATTACCGATCACGCTCTGCATTAAGTAACATGTAAAAATTTAGAATTTAAAACTAATTTTTTGCCACGGGCAAGGGAAGTTAAAACGGAAGATCTTCGGGATACACCATCTCTTTTATGGGTATCCGTATTTCATCCCTGATGGGACATATCTCTAAGAAATCGCACCAAGGACAAAGGTGATTCCTTTGAGGCTCAAACTCCCGATTACTCTTGATTTTTTCCACGATATTTGTGATCTCTCTTAGACCCTCTTGAAGTTGCTCATCCGTCCTGAAGGTATTGATTTGCTTGTTTGACTGGAGAAAATAGATGGTCAGCTTAATTGGTTCAAAGTGATATTTTTCTCTAATGGCTAAATTATAAAAGGTTAGTTGAAGATCTCTATCGGCTTCCTCCGAGGTCATGGACTTAGCACCGGTCTTATACTCGATTACCTGGAAGATTCCACTATCCAACCTATCGATTCGATCCACAACTCCCACGAAGATCAGATCCTCTATCTTGACTTCGAAATTAAGCTCCGTAAATAGGGGTTGGACTCGACAATCGTTGGAGTGATAAAACCGTTCCAAAATTTTTAAAGCCTTCCTTCCCCAAATCCTTTCCTCATCTTGATTACCGAAGCCATCTCTAATCCAATTTTTACGCAATAAATAATGAAGCTTTTCAAGGCTTCTGTCCTCTGGACTTGGAATCCTGAAAAAATCGCGAAGGGCACGGTGGATACTTTCCCCCATGCTCATAGGGGGACGGGGTTTTCTATACTGCTTCCCCAACCAATCCACGTAGAGAAAGCGGTATTTGAGGGGACATTGCTGAAAAGTTGCCAATTTGAAATAGCTTACCTTCATATACTCATATTATCAAACATATGTTCGAAAAGCAAGGGGATGCACCATAACGGGAATGCCCTGGCACTTCAAAAGTCCCCTTAGCATCGCGGCTGCCACCTCATTTGGAGCCGTGTAAATCACCACAAGCCCTATATCTTTCCCTTCCCCTTTAGGCATAACCCCACCACCTTCCATAGCAACTGAATTTTACAAAGCTTCAGATCATTGCTCCTATAAATGCTTGTCTGAGCGACTATTGACTGTTCTTAAGCTTTTGGAAAACCCGACCAGCAACACTCTGATCTAAGAAAACATAACTCGCTCCTCCCGCAGAACCCGTGCGTCCTGGAAGGACGATGGTTTCGATGTTTTCCCTTTTTACTGAGACTACCAATCTTGCAAGCTGGAACATCTCCTTATTCGATAGATTGGTTTCACAATTGCTGATGACTATGGGCAACCAATTTAACAGATCAAAGGGAGAATTCTTGTGACTTTCTTGTTCAAAGATTGCTACAAGCAAATGCTGCTGATGAGCTGCTCGCCCCAGGTCACCACCGGGGATATGTCTCGCTCGGCAGTAGGCTAGAGCTTGACCGGGATCGAGTCTCTGAGGACCGGCAGGAAGATTTGCTCCCGCCCATCTGTCATATAAGGGTTTATTCAAGGTAATTTGAACACCCCCTAAACTTTGGATCATTCTCATGAAGCCATTGAAGGTGGTGACCATGTAATAATGAATCTGTAATCCGCTGTAGTTTTCCACGGTGCGGACCGTAAGAACGGGTCCACCAAAGGCCATGGCTGAGTTAATCTTCCCATAGCCCCTCCCGGGAATATAAACTCTGGAATCCCTAGGGAAGGATACGAGGGTGGCCGATTGAGTTGAGGGATTGATCTGAACCAGAATTATAGCATCGCTACGTCCAGCTATGCTCTCCGTACGAGAATCGCTTCCCAAAAGTAAAATGCGTACGGGTTCTTTGGAATGGGAGTCGAGGGAAACTTTAATCCGACGATGAATCTTAATCGGTGGCTTTTTCCTTAATGTCTTGATCTGTTGTTTGCAACACAGCCCCAATAAAGCGAGAAGAAAGAGGAGAAGCAAACAGAGAATCTTGCGATTCCAGCAAAGCATAACCATCCCTACTTTATTCTTTGAGATTTCAATTTTTGATCCACCTTATAATCGAAGATTTGCCAATCGCCCATGGCACTCGGTTCCAGGAGAAATGTAGCCGCATTTTCAAGAACAACCATGTCTCCACTTTTAAGGACATAAACTGCATTAACTTCAACTTTAGCCACAGCCAGGGCTGGCTTGAGATCATTGTCGAAGTTGATCCAAAGTTTCGATACTTCAGCGTTGGCATTTTCAACGAAATCCACCTTATTTGCCATATCCGCGAGACAGAGAGCTTTGAAATCTTTGGTTTTTACGGTTTCTTGGACCTGGGGGGCAAAAAAGTTCCCCAATTTGGTGAATTTTCCTCCTTCCCACCGGGAAGGATTAAAAAATCCAACCTCGTAATAGCCCTCGATAAGATCGATGATCTTCTGGCTTTCCACCCCTCGAAGGTGTGCTAACTCCTGGGCTCTTGAGGTGGCAATCTCGTCGGCAATCACAGCTTTGATTTCTCCTATTTTAAATTCGGGGGTCACGATGCGCTTTCGGTGTTCCTTGATTTTTTTCCCACGTTTAGGAGCACAGGAGGTGTATGACACCACCATGAGGATTATCAGGCATAGGAACAGGAAAGACAGAATCTTGGATATTCGATGCATAAAGTAACACCCAATGAGCATGATTCTTTTTTCCTTCCATTTTTCCTCCCAAAATCCTTCAATTTTGATGGGAAATGACTTAAAGTTTGGAGGGAGTGTGAATATTCAATTATCTCAATTTTGGAGGATGGGGATGAAAAGGAAATCAATTATCCTGACAGTGATATCCCTGATTCTACTCATTACAGCTGTGGCCATTGCTTACTGGAGTATTCGCCCCGAGACATTGGAGAATTATCTACCCAAGGAGGTGGAAAATCTTAATTTGGTGCAGACCATTTCGGGTCATCGAGCCCTGATGATGGCGAGGGCATCCCATAGAGGAGAAATCAAGGATATCTTGGATATAGCCATTGGATATTATGAGGGGGATTTGAGCATCTGGATCACCGAGTATCCGAATCCAAGCATTGCTGAGAGAGAAACCGGGCGAATGGTGAGGGCGATGATTCGATTTGGGAGAGGCTTTGAGAAATTACGGAAATTTAAATTAAATGGTCAGGAAATTTATCGGACACTACCCTCTGGGAAAGCTCAGTACTTCTGGAGTCGTGAGAACTTCATGATCTATATTATCCCCGGTCCATTAAGCGAGGAAGAGGTGGAAAGAGTCATAAAACGAATTAATTGGAAAATCTGGCTGTTTTGATTAGTAAACTCCTTTTGGATCATAACTGTTCAAAGCCGGTGGCAATTTGACATAACCCCTTAACGATGGCGCCTTTGCCATCTGGTCTTCTTTAACATCTTCTTATACTTATGCTTTCTTATTTTCTTGCGCCTCTTTTTAACTACAGAACCCATCTTCTCCTTCTCCCTGTAAATAAAATAAGGTTAATTTTATCTCAATTAACCTCTAACATATCTTACCACTTTTGAGCGGGAAATCCCACTTAATTTCCCTTCGGAATCGAGGACAATTTTTACTTACCAACGAGGAGTTGGGTGTAGAGGTTCCAAAAGGATGGTCTTTAATACATCAGCTCTGCTTATAATGCCCACCAATTCTTTGCCCCTTACAACGGGCAATCTTTTAATGTGTTTCTCTATCATTAAAGTGGCGATCTCTTCCACGGGTGTATCTTCACCTACACATATAACATCGGTTGTCATGATCTCCTCTGCTTTGGTCCCCCTTATCTTCCAATATTCGTTCTTAAATTTTTTCCGATTCATCCAGTAATCCGTGATCGGGATCGCGGTCTCTTTATAGATGAGATCGCTTTCAGAGACTATACCCATGATCTTATTTGCATCAAAACCACTGGTACACCGGTGATTCGATTTTTGAGCAGGATATCGATTATCTCCATTACCGGTGTCTCTCTCCTTATGGTAATCACCTTCCTGATCATAATATCCTTAGCCAGCATGGATGGCTTCCCTTCCCTTGATAATTATACCCTTTAATATATCAGCTTTACTGACCAACCCCACGAGTTTGCCATCGCGAGTCACGAAAACCCTTTTCACTCCTTTTGTGATCATCAAGGATACAATATCTCTGACTGGGGTATCTTCACTAGTACAGATGATGTTTGTGCACATGATATCCTGAGCCTTGGTTCCGGTCATTTTCCGGATTTCCTCAACTAATTTTTTATGGTTGATGTATCGACCGTATTGGTAGATAAAAGTTACAGGTATTGGTAATTTCTTTTTGTACAGAAGGTCCTCTTCAGTTACAACTCCAATAACCTCATATTTATCATCTACCACGGGTACTCCACTGATTTTATGTTCAAGCAAAAGGGTCACAATTTCTTCAACTGTGGCATCCCTTTTTACAGCTATCACGTTTTTAGTCATAATATCCTTTGCTTTCATCGTCTCGCCTCCATTGTGATTAATGTGATGAAAGAACTTGTTCTTTTTTTCACAATTCATTATAACATTCTTAGCAAGGTGTAAAAAAGAAATTTCTCCTTATATTGGTGCAAAGAGTTTAAAAAATTAACAAAAATATCTCACCCAAGGGAGGATATATTAGGTATCAGGGCGAAACTTTGTATACTATGTCGTGTTCCCTCACATGCTCATCGACTTTAAGACCTATAGCCTGTCCCACCTTTGCTGTTTGAATCCTCTCGTGTTCTATCTCCATGGACTCCACTTTTTGCGTGAGATCGGTGGTGTGTCCCTTTATGTGGATGGTATCACCAACGCTTAAAGTATCACTGGTTATCTCCACCACCGCCACACCAAGCCTTGTGAAATAATGAGTCACCCTGCCAATCTCTTTTTCTTCCATTTAAAATCCTCCTTTCAAAATATCCAAATTCTTTGCTTTCACCAAAGAATGGTCATTTCCTCCTTTGAATTTTCATTCTTTAAATTCCATGGGTGAGTCTATATATGAGAAAAGCAGGCAACTTCTTGCTCTCCATTTTCTCCTGAGTTTCCTCTATGGGGTAAGACACCCGATGATATTCAAAGGAAAATTTCTCGGAGTCGAAGATGATGAAGCTCGCCTTTGGGTTGCCATCGCGGGGCTGTCCCACACTTCCCACATTGATGATGTATCTAAAACCTTCCCGCAAGGTAAAAGCCTTCCCCTCTTCTAGGCCTATGGCTTGGCAGACTTGGCCTGCCGGTAGGCGGGTATCTTTAGGGAATTTCTGAAAAACTATGGGAATATGGGTATGTCCAACAAAGGCTATCTTAGATGTGAAATGGTGAAAATTCGCTTCAGCATCCCAGGTAGAGATGATATATTCCCAGACTGGATTTCTAGGACTCCCGTGTACCAGGGTAACATCATCGATGGGGTTAAGGTCAAGGGGTAAATTTTGAAGATAATTCAGCGATTGCAGAGTGAGTTCCTTACCCGTCCACTCACAGGCTATTCGAGCATCAAAGCTAAAGTCATTCAAATCTATCTTCCCAATTGCCCCCAGATCGTGATTCCCAGCGATACAAAGGTGGGAAAATGAAGCAAGCAATTCAATACACTCATTGGGATCGGGTCCATAACCCACTACGTCTCCCAAGCACCAAATTTGGTCAACGCCCTTAAGATGCTTTATTACTTCTTTGAAAGCAGCCAGATTTCCATGAATATCGGCAATAATCCCATAACGCATTTTTACCTCTAAATATTCTCTATTTTCCTATAACCTTCGCCATATTTCACCTCTATAAGCGCGCCATAACCCCCCGCTATCCCTTCTTGGAGGGTGCGGATGATTGGAGAGATGAGACGGAAATTTGAGTAAACTTGAAGTGTCTTCCACTTACGCGGGAAGGTATCGGTAATATCGATAATCAAATTAGGCTTGCGCGTCGAAAAGAGATAAAGATCAGAATTTCTCAATTTTCCATTTTGTAAAGCTTTGATTACTGCTTTTCCCACAGCTTTATGATCTGGATGACAAAACTTAAGCCAACTATGAGGATCAAAGGTGAAAATGGCATCGGGTTTTAGCGTGTTTAAAAGTCCTTCCATCTGAGAAACCACTTTTTTATCATCATTGAGATTCCCATCGGGGTGGTCAAAAAAGATTACCTCTTCGATTCCAGCAATTTCAGCTGCCCGTAATTGCTCAACTCTTCGCTTGTTGACTATATACTTCGACAGAAAAGCTGGCATATATTTTTCCCAACCACCAGTCGTGAATACTGCGAGGAATACTCTTTTCCCCGACTCGGCGAATTTGTGGACAGTTCCACCGCAAAGGAATTCAAGATCGTCTGGATGGGCTATCACAAACAAGATTCTTTCATATTTTGAAATATCTGCTGATTTGAGAATCCCCCTATATTCAAGGGTGCACAGAACTTTGCCCTTAATCCAATGGGGCAGAGTGAAATAAGCCAGAATTGGAAGAAACATTAGGATTCCCAAAACCACATCCGCTTACCCCCTTTGATTCATTCTTTCCAAGCAATATTTCACATACGCATCCAATTTCCTCCTATTTTTTCATAAGTTTGTTTCAATATGGGCTCTATTTCTCTCATAACGGGTATTTTTACAGAAATTCAAAAGAAATCGTGAAGATATATCAAATATCCTGCTCGTCGTAACGACAATTATTAAAGCACCCATGTTGAACCTGAATTTATTGAGCGGGAGTTCGAAAACCTGGAAATGTATCCCATATTAAGGGAGAAATTCGTTGGCGAGCTTCAAAAAGAGATATCAAAGGAGGAGCCGGAGCGAGTCTCGGAGATTCTAGATAGGGCGCTAACGGAAAGCTGGGCTAAGAAGCAACTCCATAATATCGTCGAGAGTCTCCTCAAATTCGTCAAAGGCAAAACCGATGAGATAAACTTGGTGCTTTTCATGAGTTGCTGTTAGAATATTTTAGGGATTTTACATTATTTCAATGAAGGACTTTCTACATTGGTTTAAAGGAATTCGGTGATGATAAATTTTCTCTGTCTCGTTCTAGGATACCTCATTGGCTCGATCTCCCCCTCTTATTTTCTGGGAAAAATTTTAGCGGGAATTGACATAAGAAAAGTCCATCTTAAAGATGCTGGCGTCTCCAATACCTACTACGTTCTCGGCCTTTGGCCCGCAGTTATAGTGGCTCTTTTCGATTTATCAAAGGGAATCCTTTCAATACTACTAGCCTATGGGTTGGGGGCAAATTTCCTCTTCGCTAATTTGGCGGGTTTTTGTGCCATCTTGGGACATCTCTTCCCCTTCTATCTCAACTTTAAGGGAGGTTGGGGACTATCCGCCTCCGTTGGGCTTCTATTCATGTACCTTTTCATTTTGGTTGAGTATATTTCCCTCTCCCCATATCCCCTTCTGATTCTGGGGCTCATGGTCCTCGCTTTGGTCTGCATGGGTGCCAAGGGAGAAATGATAGGGCTTTCAGCGCTCCCTCTGTTGGTTTTAATTATTCTCTCGGAAGCTCCGCTGAACCCATTCTCCGTATTCGCCATTTTGCTCATCTCTTACATTTTTTGGGTCAATACCACCGTTAAATACGACCGAATTTTGGAGATAGAAAAGAAATTTGAGGATATAAAAATCTGGCGAATATTGTTGCGTCCCGGAGCTCTACTCTTCCTACTCTTTTACGATCTCTTTGGGAAGTTGTTTGGACTCACGCTCGTGGGTGGTCTCGTAATAGTCTTCTTAACTGTGGATATTTTGAGATTGGGAATCAAGAAGGTCAACCTATTTTTATTCAAAAATCTCTTTTTTGCCTTTAAAGAAAAGGAAA
>JBFMAG010000143.1:0-4566 GCA_040755895.1 Actinomycetota bacterium
TTGAAAAAAATTTTTTCGAACACTTGTTCGTTATTAAAATATATTATATGCTCCCACCAATGTCAACACATTGAAATCGCTTTTTGCAGGGATTATGTGACAGAGCGAACGAGTGTTTGAATTTATTTTTTCCCTGTGCTATACTATGGCTACACGCAGCAATGAATGGGAAATCCCCAGCGAAAGGAGGAACTTTTGGATGAAGCAAGTGTTAACCAAGAGGCAGCAGCAAATTTTGGACTTTATCCTTAGCGAGATTCACAGGAAAGGCTATCCTCCATCTGTACGAGAGATCGGCAAAGCGGTTGGGCTCTCATCGAGCTCTACGGTTCATAGTCATTTGGCTGCTCTTGAGGAGAAGGGTTATATCCGACGCGATCCCAGTAAACCTAGAGCGTTAGAGGTGTTTGGTTTTCGAGAAACGGAGATAGGAGTACCACTGAGTAAGGTTCGAAGCGTCCCCGTTGTGGGAAGAATCGCTGCTGGTATGCCCATTTTGGCTCAGGAAAACATCGAAGATATATTCCCTCTCCCCACTGAGCTAGTGGACGAAAATACCTTCATTCTAAAGGTCAAGGGCGATAGCATGATTGAAATTGGGATTTTCGATGGCGATTACCTGGTGGTGAGACAACAACCCACCGCTCAAAATGGCGATATAGTGGTAGCTTTAATTGAGGAAGAGGCCACGGTCAAGAGATTCTTCAAAGAAAGGGGCTACATCCGCCTTCAGCCCGAAAATAGGACCATGGAACCGATCATCACTCAAGATGTGGTGATCTTGGGCAAAGCCGTTGCCCTCCTCCGCAAGTTGTAATCGATTTGTGGCGAGATCAAAGGCTGAATCGATAGCTTGGGGATTTATCCGATCTCGACGAGTTTTTCTATTTCTCTTAAGCTCCCTTGAGGTAACTCGGCAATGATTGAAGTTCCCCTCGAGGTATGTCTTTCGGATATAACCTTGCCGTGTTCATATATTTTCTGGATTAATTCTCCCCTACCAAAGGGTATATGAAGTCGAACTCTAACCACGGCTTCAGAGACTCTCTTTTCGATCTCTCCCAATAATCTATCAATCCCTTCACCCGTTAATGCTGAGATGAAGACACCCTGGGGAAATCTCCTCTTTAACCTTTCTCTCTCTATTTGGCTGAGTTTATCCATTTTATTGAATAGATTAATTCTAGGCTTTTCAGCAGCTTTAATTTCCTCTAGAACCCGCTCCACTGCTTCTATCTGCTCCTCCATTTGAGGGTGACTGGCATCGATGATGTGCACGAGTAGATTTGCCTCTCGAACCTCATCCAAAGTTGAGCGGAAAGCCGCTATCAATTGATGCGGCAACTTTTTGATGAAACCCACGGTGTCGGAGATCACGGCGAGTTGATTATTCGGTAGGATGAGGCGGCGGGTCGTCGAATCCAGTGTGGCGAACAATTTATCCTCTACGAATACGCCAGCATGTGTTAGGGTATTGAGCAGAGTCGATTTTCCAGCGTTTGTATAGCCCACTATTGAGATGCTGAAAATCGATGCCTTCTTGCGCTTCTTCCGCTGTATGGCACGGTTTTGCCTGAGGTGCTTGAGCTCCTTATTTAAATGCTGAATTCGATGTCTGATGCGACGACGGTCTACTTCGAGTTTGGTTTCTCCGGGTCCCCTGGTACCTATTCCACCACCAAGTCTCGAAAGCTCGATGCCCCTTCCTTTAATTCTTGGGAGGAGGTAAACCAGTTGAGCTAGCTCAACTTGTAGTTTACCTTCACTTGAATGAGCCCGCTGGGCGAAGATATCCAAAATGATTGCAGTTCTGTCGATGATCTTCCGTTTTATTATATTCTCGAGGTTGTGTTGCTGGGATGAGGTTAAATCTTGATCGAAGACGATGAGATCTGCTTCGAGTTTGCATGCTAAATCTCGTATTTCTTCAACCTTGCCTGGACCAATGAATGCTCGAATGTGAGGGGTTTCCCTCTCCTGAATGACTCGAGCGACCACCTCTCCTCCAGCCGTGATGACCAGTTGTTCTAACTCATTTAAGGATTCTTCTAAATCCCAAGAGCTAATGGAGGGTAACTTCACTGCAACGAGTATGGCCCGCTCTTTTCTCCTGTCTATGATCTCTTCGATTTTTTATTTCCTCCTTATTTTAAGGCTTTCTCCATCCTTTCCAGCGCCTCTTTGAGGTGATCATCCTTTACCGTTAGCGAAATTCGAATATAACCTTCACCGGATGGACCATAAGCGCTGCCAGGTGCAACTACAACTCCGGCTTTCTCTAAAATAATTGTAGCAAACTCTGCTGAGGTTTGCCCATCTGGCACGGGGACCCAAACGTAGATGGTAGCTTTAGGTTTCGGCATCCTAATCCCGATCCTATTTAAGGTATCGATGACCATATCTCGGCGTCGGGCATAGATCTGGCACATTTCCCTGATGCAACTCTGAGGTCCTTGAAGTGCTTCAATTCCGGCATATTGAATGGCGTTAAAGATACCCGAATCCACATTGGTTTTAACCCTTCCTAAAGCCTCTATCATTTGGGCATTTCCCGCAGCCCATCCAATTCGCCATCCGGTCATGTTGTAGGTTTTTGATAGAGAGTGAAATTCCAGGCCGACATCGATTGCTCCGGGGGTTTGTAGAAAGCTGGGGGCGATGTATCCATCGAAAGTTATCTCCGAGTAAGGATTATCGTGGCATACCACTACACCATAAGTTTTGGCGAAATCCACCACTTTTTCGAAGAAGCCCTCTTTAACAACGGCGGATGTGGGATTATTTGGATAATTCAAGAACATGATCCGCGCTCTATTCGCAACATTTTTATTTATGGCGGAAATATCCGGAATGAAATCATTCTCAGCCAGAAGGGGCATGAAATGGGGCACTCCCCCGGCAAGAATGGTGCCTGCATTATAAACAGGATAACTGGGGTCTGGAATCAAGGAAATGTCTCCGGGATCAACCAAGGCCAAGAAGATATGGGCAATTCCCTCCTTTGAGCCGATCAAAGGAAGAATTTCCTTCTCCGGGTCGAGATGTACCTTAAATCTCTTCTCGTACCAATCGGCTATGGCCCTTCTAAAATCGAGCATACCGTAGTATGAGGGATAGCGATGATTCGCGGGATTATGTGCCTCTTTACACAGCTTGTTAATTATATGGGTGGGAGTAGGTTCTATGGGATCTCCAATTCCCAAGCTAATGACGTCTATTCCTTGAGCTTTTTTCTCTTCAATTTTCCTATCGATCTGTGCAAATAGGTACGGAGGCAAATTTTCAATTCGTTTGGCCAATCTCAAGATGGTAACCTCCTCCTTTGTAAGTTCTACACCTACGAGCCTTATATCTCAACGATACCGGTAAATACTTTTTCCACCGGACCTGCTAAGTATACATGATTATCTTTGGCCCACTCTATGTCAAGCTTACCCCCTGGGAGTTTAACCGTTACCTTTCTTTCGGTGAGTTCATTCTTTATGGCGGCTACCACCGCGGCACAGGCACCAGTTCCGCAGGCTAGGGTCTCCCCCACTCCTCGTTCCCATACCCTTAGGTGGATTTGGCGAGAATTTACAATCTGAGCGAACTCAACATTAACTTTATTGGGAAATATCGGCAGATTCTTTATTACGGAACCAAGTCTTTTTACGGGGGCCCTCCTTATATCCTCGACGAAAATCACACAGTGGGGATTTCCCATGGAGAGGCAAGTCGCCTTGATGATTTCCTTTCCCACCTGTATTGGTTGATCAATGACCTCCTTGCCCCCAGTGAGTATTGGAATCAGCTCTGGTTTAAATATGGGGAGACCCATGTCAACTTTTGCCCCCTCAACCCTCTTGCCTTTGAGAAGCAGGAGCACTTCCCTGGCTCCGCTTAAGGTTTCAATGGTCATCGCCGTTTTAAGGGCAAGACCCTGGTCATAAAGATATTTAGCGAGGCATCGGATGCCATTTCCACACATTTCTGCTTGGGAGCCATCCGAGTTAAAAAAGAGCATAAAAAAATCTCCACCCTCGGCGGGTCGAACGAGGATCAAACCATCTGCTCCAATGCCAAAGTGTCTGTCACAGATTTTGCAAATTACTCGAGGTGAGAGATCGAGTTTACTTTTCAAATCCTCCATTATGATAAAATCATTTCCCAGACTATGATACTTGGCAAATCTTATTTCGGTCAGGATGAAACCCCCTTCCAAATTCCGAAAATCGGAATTCGAAAATCAAATATAAATGAATTTTTCTTCCCGGAGGAGATCAAGGATCTCTGAAGCGATCTCCTCGGCTGATTTACCGGATACATCCATCCACTTTACCCTGGGATCCCGTCGAAACCAGGTGAGTTGCCTTTTTGCAAATTGCCGGGTTCTCTGTTTTATTCTTTCGACGGTCCCCTGCAGAGAACTTTTGCCCTCCAAATAATCGAGTAATTCCTTGTATCCTAAAGCTTGACTAGAGGTTAATGGTTCCTTATACCCCTTTGAAACAAGATCCTTTAATTCCTTCAATAAACCCTTTTCCATCATTTCGTCAACGCGCCTATCTATGTTCGCGTGAAGCT
>JBFMAG010000143.1:4576-9587 GCA_040755895.1 Actinomycetota bacterium
AGTCCAATGATCTTTACATCGTATATCGATTCCCTTTTCTCCCATTCTTTGTGATATTCGGAAAAGGGCTTTCCCGTGAGTTTAATAACTTCCAGGGCTCTGATTATCCGCCTCGCATCGTGGGGATGAATTTTCTTGGCAGCCCGTGGATCTGAATTTTGAAGTTCTCTGTAAAGTCCTTCAAGACCTTCACTTTCTGCACGCTTTTCGAGTTCACGACGGATGGGTGATTTCATCATTCCGGATGGAAATTCCAGCTTATCGACGACAGCTCTAATGTACAATCCTGAACCGCCCACCAGAATGGGAAGTTTCCCCTTCCCATGAATCTGTGTTATAACCTTTCTCGCCATTCTTTGATATTCAGCTACGCTAAAATCTTCTTTGAGATCGACGATATCGATTAGATGATGTTTAATTTCCGCTCTATCCCCAAGGCTGGGTTTCGCAGTTCCGATATCCATATTCTTATAAACTTGCATCGAGTCGGCGGAGATTATTTCTCCGTTTATGCTCTTTGCCAAGGTTATTGCAACCTTACTTTTTCCAACGGCGGTGGGTCCGACTATCACCAGCAATTTTTCTTTTTTCATATTAAAAAATTCTACAGTAAATGGAAGGTTTCCACAAATCTTTAAAAATGGCAAAAGAATTTTTAAGGGAAAGTATTTTGTTGGATTAACAGATTGGTGAAAGATTGATTTACCTATAGCGCGTAACCTTGAATCTGTAGAGTTTTACCGGTTCTTCCAGGGAAATGCCCGCCTTCTTTCGAGCGATAGCCACTTGTTCTTCTACGGTATTTACCCCCTCAAGATCCGGTAGGAGTAATCCAGTTCGGCCTTTCGACTCCACCATCACTCCATATTCCCTTGGATCTAGATAACTTTCATCGGGAATTTCCTCTGGTTCCTCTAAAATGTCCACGGAATAAACCAGGTCGGAAAGCTCCGATGGTTCAATGGGCCAAAATCGGGGGTCTCTCGTTGCGGAATGAATGGCATTTCTTATTATTTCGCAGGCCAGATTGGGTTGAGTTGGAGCGGTTGTACCAATGCAACCCCGTAGAGCCCCTTCCTTTTTAATGGAGACGAAGGCACCAGCCCGACGCTTATACAGATAATCGGGGAGGTCTTCCGGGGGTTTTATTATTTTCCCTTCCCGAATGTATTTTTCAGCGGCTTCTCTGGCGAGCCTGACCGGTGCACTCTCCTTCTCTCTGAGCTCTTTCCGCTCGGCGCATCTTATCTCGGTTAAAACTTTAAGAAAATCTCGATTTTCGTCTCTCTCCAGGGGTCTAATGAGGGCTATGAGATAGCCAACCCCAAAGGGTCCTTCATAAGATAAGACCCGAGAATCGACTCGGTAGCAATTGAAGGCTCCCACCAGAGTGATGATGGATCTCAAACCACACTCACCGGCTTCTTCTATGAGAGATTTGTCGATGATTAGAAGATCCTTAAACGCTGCTCGCTCAAGTAAATTTTTCACCAGGTGATCGAACTCTCTCCCTCGAGGACTGTATCCCCCAGGAGCTTCAGGGGTGAGTCTATGTGAAAGATCGCCGCTGGCAATGAAGGCGACCCTTCGATTTAACCTATCTGAAGCGCTCTGAATGGCAACCCCCAGAGAATAATGTTTATAATAGCTGAGGTGTGAAATGGACAGCGAGACCAGGGGGATGTCTAATTCCCGCCTCAGGTAGTAGAGAGGCACCAATATTCCATGATCCAATTCGGTTGAGAATTTGAATTCAAACCGCGGTTCCTTGCTCAATCTGAATGTTGGAATATTGAGCGCCTCAGCCTCGGCCAAGATTTCCTCGACCAATTTGAGATCATTTCTTGCTTTGAAGCTTATGGAAGAGGCACCGAATTGGGTCAAGGAGCCCTCGAGTTCGGGATCAACTTTGATGGCTATGGCATCGGAAAAAGCGGGGCTATGGGGTGAAATAAATACCAGGGTTTCGGGTTGCATCTTGGCTATTTCACTGGTCAATTCCTTTATGCCCTTTACCGTAGCCTGAATTAGATTTAGATTTTCACGTCCAACTTCGGGGACGAGGATTGGTGGATGAGGGACTACGCAACCAATTGCGACCGACATGACTCTCCTTAAAATTCAAAATGCATTTTCATTTTTAATTTATTGTGACTATCGTCCATGGACCATCGACGAATCATTTTTATGACCACATGCATTTCATGCATTTGCATCGGTAAGTGTCCCCATCAGGTACCAGGTATGAGCCTCAACGATGACCACATCAACCATTTTGTTGATTAGTTCCCTTGGTCCTTGAAAGTTCACAACCTTGTTCGTTCTCGTCCTTCCGGTGAGAATATTCTTCTCCTTTTTGCTGGGACCTTCAACAAATATCTCTAAAGTTTTTCCCATCAATTTTCGATTCTGTTCCAAGCAGATTTGACTCTGAAGTAAAACGAGCTTTTTGAATCTCTCAAGTTTTACTTCCTGCGGAATTTGAACTTCAATTTCCGCCGCCGGTGTTCCAGGTCGAGGAGAATATATAAAGGTAAAAGCCTGATCAAATCGGGCTTTTTCCACCAGATCTAGGGTTTCTTGGAAATCCTCTTCCGTTTCTCCGGGGAAACCGACCATAATATCGGTGGTGATGCTACACTCCGGGATGGTTTCTCGAATTTTCCGCACCATTTCCAAGTAACGATCTTTGGTATAGCCTCTATTCATCAGCTTCAAAATCCTATCGGAACCAGCCTGTACGGGGAGGTGGAAATGCTCGCAAACCTTATCGCACTCGGCTACCGCCTTTATGATTTCATCGCTGAGATCTCGAGGGTGTGATGTGGTAAACCTTATTCTTTTAATGCCTGGGATTTTATCGAGTTCCCGTAGGAGGGTGGAAAATTGGCCTTTGCCGTAGAGATCACGTCCATATGAATTGACGTTTTGACCCAGAAGGGTAATTTCTATTACCCCTTCTTGAGCAAGCTTTCGAACTTCAGAGTGGATATCCTGCATGGGCCGACTGATTTCTCTTCCCCTAACGTAAGGGACGATGCAATAAGAGCAAAAATTATTGCAACCAATGGTGATGGTAACCCAGGTGAAGTATCTATGTTCCCTTAGGCTTGGGAGTTTCGTTGGCAGGATCTTTGGCTCTTTCCATATTTCACATATCTTTGCCGAGTTCTCCCTCACCTGCCTGATTAAATTGGGAAGGCTGGAGAGGTTATGGGTTCCAAAGACCAGATCCACGTGGGTGGCCCTTTCCTGGATTTCTCTTCCATCCTTTTGAGCCAGACACCCCCCCACAGCTATGATGAGATTGGGTTTCTTTCTCTTGAGGGATTTTAGGGCTCCCACTTGTCCATAGAGTCTATCCTCGGCGTGTTTGCGGACACAGCAGGTATTAAAGATAATGATATCCGCTTCCTCCACTCTCCTTGCGGGTTCATAGCCTTCTTGAACCAGCATCCCCGCAATTCTTTCCGAATCATGTTTATTCATTTGACAACCGAAGGTTTTCACCAGAAACTTTTCTCGATCCAAGCCATCCACTCCCCTGGCTCGTTTATATTTTAACACAAAGAGCCCTTCCCACACGGGTAGGAAAATTTAACTCATGGGTTTCGGACTACAACACATAGAGGAATTTATTTTCCGTATTTGCGCGTGGGGAAATGGGGATGAATTTCAGGGGCTATTTTTTGCAGGTCTTTTAATGTCTTGAGGTTTTTGACTACTTCATCAGGAACTCTTACGGAGCCCATGATAAGTCCCCGGGAGGATCCCAAGCCATGACAATCGGAACCTCCCGTGATCACAAGTCCATATTCTCGAGCCATTTTGGTATATTTCCTAACGTCATCTGGTGTGTGATTGCCGTGATAAACCTCTAAACCCTGTATCCCATATTTGATGAATTCTGGAATCTTTTCATCCACCCGGGAAAGACCGGGATGAGCTAGGATGGCGATTCCCCCTAGCCTTTTTATGAGCTTAATTACATCTTTTGGTGTATAAACATATTTCTCAACGTAGCAAGGAGCTTTGCGTCCAATATACCTTTCGAAAGCTTCTTCGATACTATCAATGTGACCTTGCTTTACCATAACTCTAGCTACGTGAGCTCGACCAACTGTACCCTTACCGGCTTCTTGTAAAACATCTTTAAGGGCGATTTTAAGACCCATTTCTCGTAGCCGCTCGACCATTTTCACCGCACGTTCGTATCTCGCTTGACGCAGCTTGCTGAGATGCTTGAGGAACCATTCCTGTTTGTAATCAATGAAATAGCCCAAAAAATGAATGTCCCGACCCTCTAGGTCGGAACTCAATTCAACAGCGGGAATTACTTCAATATCGAAATCTCCCGCACTCCTTAAAGCTGGAACTATTCCATCCATGCTATCATGATCGGTGATGGCAATCGCCGTGAAGTCAAGCTCCACTGCAAATTCAACTAATTCTTCAGGGGAAAATGCACCATCCGAAGCTGTACTGTGAAGATGTAAATCAACGCCCATTGTTTTTTGTCAATTTGATTTAGAAAGAAAAAATAATCCACACCTTTGAAAATTGTAGGGAAACATCACGGATAACTTCAAGTTTAGATCGAGTTTATCGGGGCTCGACTATGAGTTTAATAGCAGTTCGCTCTTCGCCATTGATTTCGATGTCAGTGAAGGCAGGGATGCAAACTAGATCAAATCCGCCGGGTGCTACAAAGCCTCGAGCAATTGCTATGGCTTTTACCGCTTGATTAAGAGCCCCTGCGCCAATTACTTGGATCTCTGCTCCTCCCTTCTCCCTGAGTACACCAGCTAAAGCACCTGCAACCGCATTTGGATTTGATTTAGATGAGACTTTAAGCACCTCCATTTTTCTTCCTCCTTGCATGGATATCACTGCGTAATCATTTAATTCGGTAAACGAGGTCTTTATCCTTCAATTATTCTGCTATTTTTAGTTTATTTTACCCCTCATCCTCCCTTTCGAGGACAAAAATGATTTTAATCTGGTTCTTTTC
>JBFMAG010000144.1 GCA_040755895.1 Actinomycetota bacterium
CAAATTTTGTCGGTGATCTGCAAGTGGCCGATCTCGGGATACCTTTAGAAATTGTCAAAGGGGTGAGCACGATCACCTTTCCCTCCATGGGGGAGATAAGGAATTTTCTTCCCAGCAGGGAGGTCGATGTCCACAAGAAGGAGTGTGGTCGAGTCTTAGTTATTGCTGGTTCGCTGGGGATGACCGGAGCAGCGACTTTGACCAGCTTATCGGCTTTGAGATCCGGGGCAGGTGTCGTAACTCTGGGAATACCACAAAGCTTGAATCCCATTTTTGAGCAGAAGCTTACAGAGGTTATGACAATGCCTCTCCCCGAAACGCCTCACGGAAGCCTCGATGTAGGAGCTTTTGATAGGATTAATGAACTTTTAAATGCCTTTGGTGTTTTGGTCATGGGACCGGGTTTGTCCTTAAATGAGAGTACGGTTCAACTGGTGCGTAAGCTCGTTGCAAGTGCATCATGTCCCTTGGTTTTGGACGCCGATGGATTAAATGCCCTTGTCGATGCGACTGAGATACTTGCAAAGCGCTCGACTCCCACCATCATTACTCCCCATCCGGGGGAACTCGCCCGATTATTTAAAACTACTGCCGATGAAGTGCAGAGTGACCGATTGGGATTTGCGAAGCGTGCTGCCACTTTGTGGAATGTTGTAGTGGTTCTCAAAGGGGCACGCTCCATCGTCAGTTGTGGGGAGAAATCCACGATCATTCCCACGGGAAATCCGGGTATGGCCACCGCGGGCACCGGAGATGTACTCACCGGACTGATCGGTGGTTTTCTCTCCCAGGAAATGACCCCCTACAATGCTGCCGTTTTGGCGACTTACATCCACGGTTTAGCGGGGGATTTAGCGGCCGAGGATGTCACTCCGTATTGTCTAATCGCTTCCGATTTGATAGATTATTTGCCCAAAGCCATCAAATTGGTAGTAGGTAGTAGGTAGTTGCAATGTTTACGTACATTGGTAACACTAATTATAATATGGGCTTAATCTAGATATAAATTACTATAGCTGGGTCACAATTTTAGAATTTACCCATTATGCCTGATTATCTAAAGAGCCCCTTCAGAAGAATATTC
This sequence comes from Actinomycetota bacterium, assembly GCA_040755895.1. Lineage (NCBI taxonomy): Bacteria > Bacillati > Actinomycetota > Actinomycetota bacterium. The sequence continues at coordinate 1,085 of JBFMAG010000144.1, forward strand.
GGGATTTATGATCCACCTATAGATTTATGAATTGTGAACGGTGAACCATGTAAGAGTGTAACCAATGTCGCGATTAATACCATATAGTAGATAGGGTGTGTTAAGTTTTATTACAAATGTAGAGGTGAAGATGGGGTACAGGCGTCCGGTCTGGGTGGAGATAAACCTAAAGGCAATTGGCGAAAACATCAGGGTTCTAAAGACCCTCATTGGATCAAAAACCATGTTCATGGCCGTGGTCAAAGCCGATGGGTATGGTCATGGAGCTGTAAAGGTCGCTCAGGTGGCGTTGGAAAGTGGAGCACACCGGCTTGGTGTGGCATTGGTTGAGGAAGGATTGGAGTTGCGCGAGGCAGGCATAAAAGCCCCCATCCATATCCTGAGTGAAATCCTACCATCTGCCAGTGGAATTGCCGTGAAATATGATCTCATTCCCACCATCTGTTCCAAGGAGGTAGCGGAGGAACTTTCCTCAAAAGCTCGAGAGGCTGATAAAAAAGTTAAAGTTCATGTAAAGGTGGATACTGGCATGAACCGCCTTGGTCTTTTCCCACATCAGGTACCTCAGTTCATCGAGTTTCTCAAAACTCTACCGCATCTTGAAGTTGAGGGTATATTCACTCACTTCGCGGTGGCTGATCAGGTGCAAAATGAATATACGAAGCTGCAGTTGGAGAGATTCATGAACCTTCTGTCCGATCTGAGTAAAAGGGGATTCAACATCCCCATAAAGCACGCGGCAAACAGTGCGGCTACCATACTTTTTCCCGAGACTCATCTGGATATGGTCAGAGTGGGAATAGCCATGTACGGTTTACATCCCTCCCCAGCCACGCGGGGGAGGATCGATCTAGCCCCGGCTTTGCAGTTTAAAGCCATTGTTTCCCTCGTTAAACCTCTTTCGGCTGGAGAAGGTGTGAGTTATGGGCTCACATATCGTGCAAGGAAGAAGACAACCCTTGCCGTTCTTCCTTTGGGATATGGGGATGGATATACCAGACTTTTATCCAATAAGAGCCATGTGTTAATGAAAGGTCGGAGGGCACCCGTGGTCGGCAACATCTGCATGGATCAACTCATGGTCGATGTGGGGCACATCCCGGAGGTAAGACCAGGAATCGAGGCAACGCTCATCGGTGAGCAGGGAGGCGATCGAATCTCAGCGAATGAACTCGCGAATATCCTAGGAACTATCAATTATGAGATCGTGTGCATGATAGGCAAAAGGGTGCCAAGGGTCTATATTGCCTAAAAACTTTTGGCATGGACTAAATTGCTTAATGGCTTACTATTAAGTTAACTGTACTTTGGCAAAATTAAATTCGCACTAAGTTAAAATATATTCGGGATATATTTGGGAGGAGAAGATGGGATTCCCAAAATCCGGTCTCACTTTCTTAAGAGAAAGAATTTATCCTCGGAAAACGCTGCTCATTTTGCTTGTTTGGTCCCTCTTTGTCCTCGTCGTACTTCTCCTTTTGAGGATGATGGGCACCTATAGCAGGCGCGAGGATTCCTTCAAATACAAAAAGAGTATAAAAGCCCATGGTATCCAGTTCACCATCGCCCTTCCCAAAAAGGAATATAAGGTGGGGGAAAAGATATCCATACACTTCATCGTCAAAAATGTGAGAGAATCCGCCGAAACTTTTGTTTTCATGTCCGAGCAGGAGTTTGACATCATCATAGAATCTTTGGAGAAGAAAGAGATCTGGAAATGGTCTGCCGACGAATTTTTCACCAAGGTTTTGAGCAAGAAAACATTAAAACCCGACGAAGAGGAGCTTTATCACGCAACCTGGCTTCAGAAGGATTACGATGGGCAACAAGTTCCAACCGGGGATTATATAATAATGGCAAAGTTGACCGCCGTGGGTTATGAGAAGGTCTCGGTCCAGACGACAATCCGAATAACCCCATAAAGATAATGGGAGGACTATCTTGAACATTTTGATAACCGGTTCGCCTGGGGTGGGTAAAACGACCCTTATAAAACGAGTGCTCGAAGAACTCCGGTGCGATGCTGGTGGTTTTTATACCGAGGAGATAAGAGAAGGCGGTATAAGGAAGGGTTTTAAGATTATCACCTTAGATGGAGAAGAGGGAATTCTCGCTCATGTGGGGATAAAAAGCCCATTTCGAGTTAGTAAGTATGGAGTTGATGTGAACGAATTTGAGAGGGTGGGAGTTTTGGCTTTAGAAGACGCGATTCGAGGGGGGAAGGTCATAGTGATAGACGAGATTGGGAAGATGGAGCTCTTCTCCCAGAGGTTTAAAGAAGCTGTAAAGGCCGCGCTCGGTGCCCCCAGTCTTGTCCTGGCGACTATGGGAAAGATTTCTAGCACATTGGTCAGAGAAATTAAGGAGCGGGAGGATGTACGTCTACTGGAGGTCACCTTCAAAAATAGGGCGAGTATGGTCGCCGAGATTGTTGGTTTGATCCGAGCCGGGGGAAAATCCGATGTGTGAGGCTAAAATCCTTAAAATCCGCAAAAGAGATGGAAGAATTGTCCCCTTCAGACCGGAAAAGATATCCAATGCGATTCACAAAGCGATTATGGCTGTGGGGGAGAAAGACGAGGAGGTTGCTAAGGAACTTTCCCACGAAGTCGTAGCCTTGTTGGAAGAGAAATTCGCCGTGCCTACCGCCAAGCCCGCCGGTCAAATTCCCAGCGTGGAGAATATTCAGGATATCGTAGAGGATGTTCTTATAAGGAGGGGATATGCCAGAGTTGCGAAAGCATTCATCCTCTACCGGCAGAAGAGAGCTGAGATAAGAGCGGCCAAAAAATTTTTTGGCGTTGAAGATGAACTCAAATTAACGGTTAATGCCACAAGAGTTTTGGAGAGGAGATACCTTCTCAAGGATGAGGAAGGAAAAGTCATAGAAACTCCAGCCCAGATGATTCGGCGTGTGGCTAAGGCTATAGCCTCTGTTGATCTCCTTTACGACGAGAAGGCGGATGTGGGAAAAACGGAAGAAGAATTCCATCGAACCATGTCAAACCTCGAATTCCTCCCAAACTCACCAACCTTGATGAATGCCGGAACAGACCTGGGGCAACTCAGCGCCTGCTTCGTGCTTCCCGTGGGAGACTCCATAGAGGAAATCTTCAATGCGGTGAAATATATGGCTGTAATACATAAGAGTGGTGGGGGCACGGGATTTGATTTTTCAAAGTTGAGACCCAAGGGTGACATCGTCAAATCAACTAAAGGTATCGCCTCTGGACCCCTTTCCTTCATGCGGGTCTTTGATGTGACCACCAATGTCATAAAGCAAGGCGGTTGTCTAGCAAGCGATACGTTTATCAGGACAACGAGAGGCTTAATACCCATGGGTGAACTCTTGGACTGCCGCCATCTTGGTGAGAACCCGACCAGAACCCTTGTTTATACGAATGGTGGATTCTGGCACGCTGACCAAGCTCTCGATAATTCCTGGGATGACTGTCTCAAAGTGGAGACTGACATTGGCTTAACAATCTCCGCCACGCCTGACGAGCAAATCCAAATCGTTAATGAAAAGGGTGACTTTGCCTGGAAGAAAGTTCGGGACCTAAAGAAGGGCGATTGGTTACCGGTTGTCTTGGGTGGTTTCCTGGGCGAAGATGTCACTTTGCCACCTCTTGAGTACAAACAGCACCCGAATGCAACGCTACTCACTTTACCTTCTACAATGTGCCCAGAACTCGCTGAAGTAGTCGGCTACTACATGGCGGACGGATGTCTGAGCACAGCTTGTGGAAGAGACATTCCACCTGAAATGAAAGGGCGCCTGGCTCTTTCGATAGCTGACAGCACTCCAGACCTCATCCAACACTTTACCAAACTGATCGAGAAACTTTTTGGACTCGATGCATTCATTCAAAGAAAAAGAGGGGAAAGGGATGCATCGTGCTCTCTTGTGGTTAGCAGTCGTGACCTGACCCAGTGGTGGCAGCGGGTCGGCTTTGAAAAAAAGCGGGCGGAGAATGCTTTCATACCCCAATCAATTTTGTCTTCAAGCGAGGAAAGCGCCTGTGCTTTCCTGCGTGGTTTGTTTGAAGGCGGTGGCGGCATTCACACTGACGGCTACCCGAGACTCTCTACTACCTCAGCTCGATTGGTAATGGAAGCTCAGCAGCTGCTTTTGGCGCTGGGTATCGTAAGCAAGGTATCTAGAAGAGACTATCGCAAAAGTTCTCTCGGGATCTCGCCCATCTTTGAACTGGTAATTGTTAACGAGCCAAGCCGAAAGCGCTTTATCGAAAAAATAGGTTTTATCAGCCAGTTGAAGCAAAAAACTCTGGAGCTTCGCCAAAAGCCTAAGGAATACGGCAGAAGCGATCCTATTCCCAATCAGAGTGAAAGATTGCGGAAACTTTACGCGGGTCCAGGGCGTGGTTCGGGACCTGGACGATCAAAAAGAGGAGCAAATCGAGAGCTTTACCGCTTAATTCGGCACTACATGTCGGGCGTGAAGAACACACGACAGCTTTCAAGATCAAGGCTTAAAGAATTAATGGCCAGATTCCCTGAATTGAATGATCCAGAGCTAAGAAGAATAGCTGATGATAAGTATTATTACGTGCAAGTCAAATCACTATCCAAAACGAGGCTCCCCACCATGGAAATCTCCGTCTATGGGATGGAACACTTTGTGGCTAATGGTTTCTTGATCCACAATAGAAGACGCGGTGCTAATATGGGCATCCTAAGCGTCAATCACCCCGATATCCTCGAATTCATCACCGCCAAGACCAAGGAGAATTTCCTGACCAACTTCAATCTCTCCGTGGCCGTAACCGATGAATTCATGAATGCGGTCAAGGATGATAGAGAGTATCCCCTAATAAACCCACGCACCGGCAAAGAGGTAAAAAGACTTAAAGCGCGGAGCATTTTCGATTTGATAACCACCATGGCCTGGCGAACTGGTGACCCTGGAATGATCTTCATCGATGAGATAAATAGGCGAAATCCCACTCCACACATAGGCAAAATCGAGTCCACCAACCCCTGCGCGGAGCAGCCTCTCTTACCAGGAGAAAGTTGCAATCTTGGATCAATCAATCTCTCAAAGATGGTAAAAAATCGTGAAGTGGACTGGGAGAAGCTGGAAAGAACCGTGGAGATAGCCGTGCACTTCCTGGACAACGTCATCGACGCCAATAAATTTCCACTTCCCGAAATCGAGAAAATAACCAAAGGAAATAGAAAAATAGGACTGGGGGTCATGGGCTTCGCCGATTTCCTCATCAAATTGGGCATTCCCTATGATTCAGAGGAAGGATTAAAGATCGCCGAGAAAGTGATGAAACTAATTATGGAAAAGGCCAGGGAGACCTCGGTAAAACTGGCGGAGAAGCGGGGTCTCTTCCCCAACTTCAAGGGGAGCATTTACGATAAACCCGGTGGATTAAGGCTCCGAAATGCTACCCTAACCACGATTGCTCCCACGGGCACCATAAGCCTTATAGCTGGTTGCTCCAGTGGCATCGAACCCCTCTTTGCTATCTCCTTCGTCCGAAATATCATGGAGGGTACGAGGTTATTGGAGGTAAATCCATTATTTGAAGAGATGGCAAGGGAACGGGGTTTATATAGTGCAGAGCTAGCGATGGAAGTGGCAAAAAAGGGCACCTTGAGGGATTTAAAGGGAATTCCAGAAGACATGCGAAGGATATTTGTTACCGCCTTTGATATCTCTCCGGAGTGGCATGTGAGAATGCAAGCCGCTTTCCAGAGGTATACGGACAATGCCGTCTCCAAGACCATCAATTTCCCACCGGATGCTACGGTGGAGGATGTTAAGAAGGCTTATCTCCTGGCGCACGAGCTCAGGTGCAAAGGAATCACGGTTTACCGATACGGAAGTAAAAAGGAACAAGTCCTATACATAGGGGGGATTTTGGGCAAGGAAAGGGGAGAGACTCTAGAATACGTGAGCGCCGACTCCGAATACGCTGGGGGTTGTCCTGAACCTTATTGTCCATTTTAAGTCGATTTGAAAGGAAGAATATTTCGTGATTACTTCAGTTTCCGGAATAAGGGTGGGACATTATACAGATATCGAGTCCATAACGGGTTGCACCGTGATCCTGTGCCCCGAGGGAACCATTGCTGGTGTTGAGATTCGAGGAGGTGCGCCCGGCACGAGGGAGACCGATTTACTCGCTCCCATGAATTTGGTCACCGAGGTGCACGCTATCCTGCTTACCGGGGGGAGTGCCTTCGGTTTGGGAGCCGCCGATGGTATGATGAGGTATCTTGAAGAAAAAGGGATCGGTTTTAAAACGGGTTTTGGAAAGGTGCCCATCGTTCCGGCAGCGGTGATCTTCGATTTGAACGTTGGAGATCCATCGGTAAGACCGGATCCCGAGGCTGGCTATCAAGCTTGTTTGAATGCTTCGACGATCGTTAAAGAAGGCAGCGTTGGTGCGGGAACGGGTGCAAGCATCGGTAAAATATTGGGATCGAAATCTTGGATGAAAGGGGGGATAGGTACAGCGAGTTGCAACTTATACGATCAAATAGTGGTAGGGGCACTCACCGTCGTCAATGCCTTTGGGGATGTTCTCGACGAGAGTGGTGAGATTCTTGCTGGGGCTCGTTCCCCTGAAGGGGGATATTTGAATACGGCTGAATCCATGAAGAGTCACCCCATCCCCAAAGCCTTTGGAAGAAATACCACTCTAGCCGTGGTCGCCACCAATGTGAAGATGTCCAAGGAAGAGGTGAATGGGATAGCTCGAATGGCTCACGATGGATTGGCTCGAGCCATCAATCCGGTTCATACGATGTACGACGGTGATATCGTCTTTGCTCTTGCTACTGGGGAAATTGAAGCTGAGAAGGATGCCGTTGGAGTGGTAGCTGCTGAGCTGGTTTCCGCGAGCATAAGATGTGCGGTGAGGAAGGCAAAATCCATAGCTGGAATTCCAGCCCTAACGTGAGTGAAGGGGGTGAGGAAGTGAGGGAGTAAGTAATTTAGGCTCGAATCACTTTGACTGAAGTCTGGTATCCATAGCGAACTGGAACGGAGGAGGTAATAACCATGAAAATTGAAACACGTGATATTGCAGTCGTAGGGACACTGGGTGCCCTAACGGCTGTTTTGGGTGCGACCGTGGGTTTCGTTCCCGTACCCACACCCGCTGGAGCTGCGACCTTGATGCACATTCCCGCGATCATCGCCGGAATCGTTGAGGGTCCGATAATAGGTGGATTGGTTGGTTTCATCTTTGGACTCTTCAGCTGGACTAGAGCAACCATACCTTTCTTTAAGGATCCTCTTATAGCATTTGTCCCCCGCATCTTGATCGGTGTGGTCGCCGCATACACATATAGGGCTGTGAGAAGCAAAAGGCTCGCTCCACTTTTTGGGGTTATCGTTGGACTGGTCTGTCTTTCGGGGCTGTTCTACGGTCTTTCGTGTTTGACAAAGGCGAATAAGTCTTTGTTGAGCAATCCCTTGATCATTTCGATCTTTAAGGTGTCGATTGTCATAATATCCTTGGGCATCGCTTATTCCATTTACAGAGCGATCAAGGCAAAGCGATTGGCGACTGCGGTGGCAGCCGTCACTGGGACTTTAACGAATACGGTGGGCGTACTCAGTCTCATTGTTTTTAGATTTGGGAAAGAATTTCCTCCAGAAGCGGCCTATATGGTTGGGGTAACTCATGGTATTCCAGAAATCATAATGGCGGTGATCATAGTAGTTCCCATCGTGTTGGCTCTGAATCGGGCGTTGAAAAAAGAGGTTGAATAATTTGTAAGGGGGCAGGCAAGATGGAGGTCTATAAAGCCATCTATGGGAGAAAAAGTGTTAGAGATTTCGATAGGGTTAAAGATGTACCTCCGGATTTAGTCGTGAAGCTTTTGAAGGCAGCCTGCCAGGCTCCTTCGGCGGGAAATCTTCAACCCTGGAGATTTTGGGTCATTCGTGATCAGAAACTTAAGGGTAAGTTGGCCGAAGCTGCTTTTCATCAATCCTTTGTGGCTGAAGCACCCGTCCTGATCGTGGTCTGTGCCGATCTCAGGGTGGCTTCAAGTGGCTATGGAACTCGGGGTACTACACTATATGCCATTCAAGATACTGCCGCCGCAATTGAGAATCTACTTCTTGCTGCTCATGTCGAGGGACTTGGAGCCTGCTGGGTGGGTGCCTTTGATGAGAGAAGAGCAATTCAAGCATTGGAGCTACCAGCGCACATAAGACCTTTAGCTTTGATACCCATAGGTTATCCCGCTTATGTAGGTACCAAATCCAAAAAGCGAGACCCCTTGGAGGTCACCGAGTTCAAATAATCTGATTGGTCCCTAAACATAAATAGAGTGATTTCTAAGAGCCATCCTTACGTGCGCTAGCTGCTGCCCCGGCGAGTCGGGGCTTAACGGTTCTCGTAGATGCTGCCTTCTAAGATACTCTTATC
>JBFMAG010000145.1 GCA_040755895.1 Actinomycetota bacterium
CAATCCCATGCTCTGTCGGAGGATGGTCGCAAGGGGAGCGCAGTTGCTCATAACCATAACCAACGATGCCTGGTTTGGAAGAACGGCCGCTGCTGAGCAGCATGTACAGATAACAGCTTTGAGAGCGGTGGAAAATGGGATATACGCCTTGCAGGTAGCGAATACGGGCGTGTCTGCAATCATCGATCCGCATGGGTGTATTCTTGAGAGGACCGCTCTCTTCGACAGGCGAATCCTCGCCAGTGAGGGATACTTCACTGAGGGCAGCACATTTTACGTGTGCTATGGTGACCTTTTTGCTTTGCTATGTCTCCTGGTGGGAAGTGGAGCGTTTTTAAAGAAAATTTTGTTGAATTAATTTTTTCTATGTTGTAAGATATCGATTGAAAAAATTAGCACTCTCATACAAAGACTGCTAAAATACTGTGAAGGGGTGAGATTATGAAGTTAAAACCTTTAGGGGACCGTGTAGTGGTAAAACCTAGCGAGAAAGAAGAGAAAACGAAAAGCGGAATTGTTCTTCCGGATACCGCAAAGGAAAAGCCCCAAGAGGGCAAAGTAATAGCCGTTGGACCCGGTGAGTACAAGGAGGGCAAGCGGGTGCCGATGGGGGTCAAAGTTGGAGATAAGGTGATTTATTCCAAGTATGGCGGAACTGAGGTTAAAATCGAAGGCGAGGAATACCTCATCTTGCGTGAAGATGATATCCTAGCCATCGTTAAATAATGGGGGTGAATGCTTATGCCAAAAATTTTGGAGTTCGATGAGAAGGCGAGAAGGGCTCTCGAACAAGGAGCAAATAAACTGGCAGATACAGTAAAGGTGACTTTGGGTCCCAAGGGACGAAATGTCGTTTTGGATAAGAAGTTCGGTGCACCCACCATCACTCATGATGGAGTAACGGTTGCCAAGGAAATCGAGCTAGAAGACGTCTATGAAAATATGGGCGCCCAGCTCATTAAGGAAGTGGCAACTAAGACTCAGGATGTGGCGGGCGATGGAACTACCACAGCTTGTGTTCTGGCTCAAGCCATGATTCGAGAGGGTTTGAGAAATGTCGCCGCTGGAGCAAATCCCATGCTCTTAAAGAGAGGCATTGAAAAAGCGGTGGACACAGCCGTTGAGCAAATAAAGAAGTTGAGTAAACCCATCAAGACCAGGGACGAAATCGCTTCCGTTGCAGCAATTTCCGCTGCCGATCAGGAAATCGGCGATCTGGTAGCGGATGCCATGGAGAAGGTGGGCAAAGATGGTGTAATAACCGTTGAAGAATCGCAAACCATAGGAACCCAGCTCGATGTCGTGGAGGGTCTACAATTCGACAAGGGATATGTTTCTCCATATATGGTCACCGATCCCGAGCGAATGGAAGCTGTCCTCGAAGAACCATATATCCTGATCGCCAATCAAAAGATCGCACCCGTAGCCGATATTATTCCCGTTATGGAGAAGGTGATGCAAACTGGTAAACCTCTACTCGTCATCGCTGAAGATGTAGAGGGCGAAGCCCTGGCCACCTTGGTGGTGAACAAGATTCGAGGTACCTTCCAGAGTGTAGCCGTGAAGGCTCCCGGTTTCGGTGACAGGAGAAAGGCGATGCTTCAAGATATCGCCGTCGTCACCGGTGGTCAGGTGATAACCGAGGAACTTGGATTGAAGCTTGAAAATACCACTCTGGATATGCTCGGAAGAGCCGCCAAGGTCAAGGTAACCAAGGATGATACCACAATCGTCGAAGGGAAAGGCGACCCTGAAGCCATAAAGGGCCGCATCAATCAGATAAAGGCGGAAATCGAGAAGAGCGATTCCGAGTACGATAGGGAGAAGCTGCAAGAACGCTTGGCCAAACTCGCTGGTGGAGTCGCCGTAATCAAAGTTGGTGCCGCCACCGAGACCGAACTTAAGGAAAAGAAACACCGCATTGAAGATGCTCTATCCGCAACCAAGGCTGCAGTCGAAGAGGGAATCGTAGCCGGTGGAGGAGCGGTGCTCATAAATATCATCCCTGCTCTTCAAAAGATGGATAAGAAGGATTTATCAAAGGATGCAGTCACCGGAATTGAAATCGTCCAGCGCGCCTTGGAGGAGCCCATGCGTCAGTTGGCAGCGAATGCTGGTTTTGAGGGCTCAATTGTTGTGGAGAAGGCCAAGGCCTTACCAAAAGGACAGGGCCTCAATGTGATGACCGGAGAATATACCGATATGAACAAGGCTGGGGTCATCGATCCAGCCAAGGTAACTCGAACGGCTCTTCAGAACGCTGCAAGCATTGCGGCTATGGTTCTCACCACGGAGGCATTGGTTGCAGAAAAGCCTGAGGAGGAAAAACCTGCTGCGGGCATGCCTCCCGGAGGCATGATGTAAAAACTCACGGGTTTTTGAATGGGGTCAGGAAACTGACCCTCTTTTTATTTTGGGGACGGTCCCCCTTCAAAGCAATTACCTCCACCATTTTATAATCCATTATAGGGGGGTCGAAAAGACTCGAAGTCCATAGCCTGTTTAAGGATGAGGCCCTTTTGAAATAAATCCTAAATCCAAAATACTAAGCTCTAAGCAATATCAAATATCAAAGTTCAAATGCTCAAAACAGGTTTTGGATTTAGAAAATCAGGGTTTTGGATTTGTTTAGGATTTAGAAATTAGAATTTGGAATTTTTTTGAGGTGGTCAAATGATACCAGGAGAACTCTAAGAAAGAATTATGAGTCATGCAGAATCCATTATTTGTGTCCTGTGGAAGGAAATCCCCCCGGTGACGAGAATCAGAAATCTTGACACCATTTCTTTTAGGGTGCTAAGATAAATTAATTTTAAATCCCGATGCAAGGTAAAGAGTAAGGTGGCGGAAGTTCAAAGGCGGATGATTAAACACCCAGGCTTGACCTAGAAACTTGGGTTAAAGCGTTCTGGGTTGTTTTTTAAAAAGAGAAAATTATTTTAAAATTTTGAGAATTTTGAGGTTGAACAAAGCAGACGGGGGTACTGGAATATGGAAATGGAGATTGGTAAGGGAAAGAAGGGAAGGATGGCTTTCGGTTTCGATGATATTGCCATTGTTCCCAGCAGAAGAACAAGGGATCCGGAAGACGTCGATATTTCTTGGGAAATCGGGGGTTTTCATTTCAAATTACCCGTTTTGGCTTCTGCCATGGATGCGGTGGTGGATACAAAACTCGCCATTGAGATGGGAAAGTTAGGAGGGCTTGCGGTTTTAAATCTGGAGGGACTACAAACACGCTACGAAGATCCGGCATCAATTTTTCAAGAAATCGCCGGTTTCTCGGATGAGGAGGCGACCCGAAAATTACAGGAGATATATCAGGAGTCAATAAAACCGGAATTGATTGCCCTACGAATTCGGGAAATCAAAGAAGCGGGAGTTATAGCTGCTGGCTCCTTCACTCCTCAAAAGGTTGAGCGGTACTATAAAATCGCTTTAGAGGCGGGACTCGATATCCTCGTCATTCAAGGTACGGTGGTCAGCGCCGAACATGTGAGTTCTCGGCGCGAACCCCTGGATCTTCACAAGTTCATCGCCTCCATCGATGTCCCCGCAATTGTAGGAGGCTGCGCATCTTATGCTACCGCTCTCCACCTGATGCGCACCGGCGCCGTCGGGGTTTTGGTGGGGGTTGGTCCCGGTGCGGCATGTACCACCCGTCAGGTGTTGGGGGTGGGCGTACCCCAGGCAACGGCGATTTCCGATGCAGCTGCGGCGAGAACGAGACATCTCGATGAGACGGGAAAATATGTTCAGGTTATCGCCGATGGTGGGATGAGAACGGGGGGAGATATCGCGAAGGCTTTTGCCTGTGGAGCCGATGCGGTGATGATCGGTGCCCCCATCGCTCGGTCAAAGGAGGCTCCGGGAAAGGGCTACCATTGGGGGATGGCAACCTTCCACCCCGAGCTACCCAGGGGCACCAGGGTATATGCGGGAATCGCTGCCAGTTTAAAGGAAATTCTGATCGGTCCTGCTCACGAAAATGACGGTACCTTAAATCTCTTTGGTGCTCTTAGAACATCCATGGCTACCTGTGGATATGAAAATATCAAATCCTTCCAGAAGGCGGAGGTGATTGTGGCTCCATCCATCCAGACGGAGGGCAAGCTACTCCAGAAAATCCAGGGGATGACAACCCCTTAATGTTGCCGCCAGGAGCAACTC
>JBFMAG010000146.1 GCA_040755895.1 Actinomycetota bacterium
AAGATTTACCATAGTCTCTGATTTTCAGGAGGTAACTAAGGAGAAGCCGGAGAAGTCTCTCACCGCTCCTCTTTCAAAGAAGGCTGGAAGAAATGTTCATGGCCGAATAACGACTCGACACAAGGGGGGCGGTCACAAGAGAAGATATAGGATTATTGATTTCAAGAGAGATAAGGATGGAATTCCTGCAAAGGTCGTAGCCATCGAGTACGATCCAAATAGATCTGCTCGAATAGCCCTATTACATTATGCGGATGGCGAGAAGAGATATATCCTTGCCCCTCAAAATCTTAAAATTGGGGACGAGGTTATGTCCGGATCAGATGCGGATATAAAGCCGGGGAATGCCCTACCGCTTCATAAAATTCCCGTGGGAACAAGCGTCCACAATATCGAAATTTATTCCGGGAAAGGAGCCCAGTTGGCACGCTCTGCGGGTACCTTTGCCCAGATAGTCGCCAAGGAGGGGGATTATGCTCAATTAAAGCTTCCCTCCGGGGAGATAAGGATGATCCACCAAAGTTGCCGAGCTACCATTGGCGAGGTGGGTAATGTGGAGCATGAGATCGTATCCTTGGGAAAAGCTGGACGTGGTAGATGGTTGGGCAAAAGACCCGCCGTTCGCGGAAGCGCCATGAACCCCGTGGATCATCCCCATGGTGGTGGGGAGGGGAAAGCCCCCATTGGTCGCCAACCCGTAACTCCTTGGGGGAAGCCCACACTGGGATATAAAACCAGAAAGAAAAAGCCCTCAGATAAATACATCATTCGGAGGAGGAAAGGATAATTTCAAAGGGGAGAATATGGCTAGATCGCGAAAGAAGGGGTCTTATACAGATCCCAAGCTCTTGAAGAAAATCAAAGAGATGAACGAGAAGGGTGAGAAAAGGGTGATAAAGACCTGGTCTCGGGATTCTGATATCATTCCCGAGATGGTTGGCCATACCATTGCCGTTCACGATGGTAGGAAGCACGTCCCAATTTATATAACGGAGAGTATGATTGGACATAAGCTGGGTGAGTTCGCACCTACGAGGATCTTTAGAACCCATGGAGCTCATACCGAAAGATCAACGGCCATCAGATAACGTTCTTTGTTCACCCGGTGGTTCGTTTGCACTGTTTAGCGATTCGTTCTGAGACTCAGCCTGAAGGTTTATGTGCAACTATTCAGGAGGTTATATATAACAAACCAACAAACCATGAGAACGGTGAACTGTGAACCAATTTGGAGGAGGTTAGGGTGCCTAAGAGGGCGGTAATTGAAGAGACCCCAAGGGCTAGAGCCGTTGCGAGGTATATCCGAGTAAGTCCTAGAAAAACTCGGCAGGTAGTCGATTTGATCAGAGGTAAACCCGTTGAAGAGGCTTTGACGATCCTTCAATTTTGCCCCAAAGCTGCAGCAAAAATAGTTTCAAAGGTTGTGAATTCAGCCATGGCAAATGCGGAAAGAAACTTGCATTTAAGGAGGGCCAATTTGTATATTTCTGAGGCCTATGTTGACCAGGGTCCAGCCCTTAAGAGATATCGACCAAGGGCTATGGGTAGAGTGGCGATGATTCGAAGAAAAACCAGCCATATCACCATAGTTGTTCAAGAACGTGAGGAGGTACTGAGACGTGGGGCAAAAGGTTAATCCCATAGGTTTAAGACTAGGAATAATTGAAAATTGGAGGTCTCGCTGGTTTGCCAGTAAGGACTATGCAAGAGCTTTGGAGGAGGATCTAAAGATACGCCAGCACATTCAAGGGAAGCTATCTCGAGCCGGCATTTCTAAGATCGAAATGGAACGAGCTGGAGATAGGGTTAAGATCGATATCCATACGGCGAGACCGGGTATCGTCATAGGCAGGAAGGGCTCTGAAGTGGAACTCCTTCGGGCGGATTTGGAGAAGATAATCGGGAAGCAGATCCAGATAAATATCCAGGAAGTCAGAGCACCCGAGCTGGATGCGACCCTTGTGGCTCAGAGTATAGCAGAGCAGCTTGAAGCTCGAGTTTCCTTCAGAAGAGCCATGAAAAGAGCCGTAACGGCTGCCATGAGAGCTGGTGCTCAGGGTGTCAAAGTTTCGTGCTCGGGAAGATTGGGTGGAGCGGAGATGGCGAGAACGGAGTGGTATCGCGAGGGAAGGGTACCCCTCCATACTTTACGTGCGAGTATCGACTACGGTTTTGCAGAAGCCCATACCACCTTTGGACTCATTGGTGTGAAGGTTTGGATTTATAAGGGAGACGTTTTACCCTATGCTGAGGAAGAAGTGGAGGAAGTGGAGGAAGTGAAGCCCAAGAAGGAGGAAGCGGTCGAAGAGGTACCAGCAAAGTCAGCGTCTGAGGCTGAAAAGAAGAGGGAAACCGAGAAGAAGGAAACTAAGAAGAAAAAGAAAGAATCGACGAAAGAGGAGGCTTAGATGCTTCTACCGCGGAGAGTAAAGCATCGCAAGGTTCAAAGGGGGAGAATGAAGGGGAGGGCAAAGGGAGGTACGGTCGTACATTTCGGTGATTTCGGACTCCAAGCTTCGGAACCAGGCTGGATAACGAATCGACAAATCGAAGCCGCCCGAATCGCTTTGACGAGGTATATAAAGCGAGGAGGTAAGGTCTGGATCAACATCTTTCCAGACAAACCAGTGACGGAGAAACCTGCTGAAACCAGAATGGGTAAAGGCAAGGGATCGCCTGAGCACTGGGTGGCTGTGGTCAAACCGGGGAAAATCATGTTTGAGCTTGCCGGGGTTAGCGAGGATGTGGCGACCGAAGCCATGCGATTAGCTTCACATAAGCTCCCCATCAAAACTAGGATGGTAAGGCGCGAGGAATGGGGTGGTGAGCATGAAGGCTAAAGACATCCGTGAGCTCTCCGATGAAGAGTTGGAACAAAAATTGAGTGAGGCAAAAGCCGAACTATTTAATCTTCGATTCCAGTTAGCCACGGGCCAGCTCGATAATCCCATGAAAATAAGGGAAGTGCGAAGAAATATAGCCCGAATTAAAACCATCAAAAGGGAGAGAGAACTTTTTCATTTTTCACTTTGAATTTTTTATTTAAAGGTGAACTTTAACTCTGTGCGGGAAACAACAATCGTGGATCATGGATTGATTAACCATGGGCTTGCATTATTAACGGATTTTGGAGGTAACCATGGAAAATCGAGGCAAGAGAAAGGTGAGAGTCGGGAAGGTAGTGAGCGATAAGATGGATAAGACCGTTGTTGTCGCCGTCGAATCCATTGTGCGGCATCCACTGTATAAAAAGATCATGAGACGAACGACTAAATTCAAAGCTCACGATGAAAACAACGAGTGTCGTGTTGGAGATGTTGTGAAAATAATGGAAACCAGACCCTTAAGTAAGGAGAAGAGATGGCGTGTGGTTTCCATTTTGGAGAAAGCCAAGTAAAACCGTCGATAGCATGTAGTCGAATGACGAATGAGATGTAAAAAATCTTGCATTCGACGTAGGACTTTCGACTTTGGACAGCGGGTATAAGATGATTCAGCAGGAAACAAAGGTCAAGGTCACGGATAATACCGGAGCCAAAGAAATACAGTGCATTAGGGTCCTTGGTGGCTCGGCCCGAAGATATGCCCGGGTTGGAGATATCATAGTGGGAAGTGTAAAGGATGCAATTCCCGGGGGAGCCGTCAAGAAAGGTGAAATCGTACAAGCTGTGGTGGTCCGGACCAGAAAGGAGACGAGGCGCCCCGACGGTTCTTATGTGAAATTTGATGATAATGCGGTAGTGCTCATAAACGAACTCAAAAATCCTCGGGGTACAAGAATTTTTGGACCAGTGGCTCGAGAGTTGAGGGACAAAAACTTCATGAAGATTATCTCTTTAGCCCCCGAAGTCCTTTAAATGCGATGGACAGTTCACAGTTACGGAAACCTTTCTGCAATACAGTGAAGCGAATGATAAACAGGGAACGAGGAGAAAAAAATGGTTAGATTAAAAGTAAAAAAGGGTGACAAAGTGTTGGTGATAGCTGGCAAAGATAAGGGGAAAAAGGGTAAGGTACTCGTCGCTTTACCCAAGAGAGAGCGGGTTATTGTGGAAGGTGTGAACGTGGTTAAAAGGCATACCCGTCCCACGCAGAGAAACCCTCAAGGAGGGATCATTGAGAAAGAGAACGCAATTCACGTTTCCAACGTTCAACTAATATGTCCCAATTGTGGTCAACCCACTCGCATTGGCAAAAGAGAAGTTTCAGAAGGTAAAAGGGTTAGAATTTGCAAGAAGTGTGGACAGGATATAGATAAAGTTTAAGTTTAGTTCATCGAAATTTTAAGTACAGTGAACGGTGAACGAATAACGGTGAGCGTAGTGAGGAGTAAAGATGGCGAAGGCAAAGACGAAAGAGAAGGCAAAAGGAGAGAAAAGGGAAGTTGCGGAGAAAATAAGCGGGGAGCAAATCCCTAGGCTCAAGCGGAAATATAGGGAAGAAATCGTGAGTGCCTTGATGAAGGAATTTAATTTTTCCAATCCTATGCATGTCCCTCGCTTGGAGAAAATCGTCATCAACATGGGTGTGGGAGAGGGAGCGAAGGATGCAAAGGCTATTGAGGCTGCAGCGGAGGATCTCGTAACCATAACCGGGCAGAAACCGATGATCACGCGGGCTAAGAAATCCATCGCTGGCTTTAAGATTCGCAAGGGGGTTCCAGTTGGCTGTAAAGTTACTCTTCGTGGCAATAAGATGTATGATTTTTTGGATCGACTTTTGACCACAGCTTTGCCCCGGATCAGAGATTTCCGTGGGCTCAATCGACGATCCTTTGACGGACGGGGTAATTATACATTTGGCGTTGATGAGCAGTTGATCTTTCCAGAGGTCGATTACGATAAAGTTACGAGGATTCAAGGAATGGATATCACTCTGGTAACCACAGCCGGGAATGATGAATTGGCATATGCTCTGCTCAAACATTTTGGTCTACCTTTTAGAGAGAAATGAATTATTTGGGAGGAAAAATTGGCTCGCAAGGCACTTGTAGTTAAACAGCGCAAGAAGCAAAAATACAAAGTTCGAGAATATAACAGATGTGTTAGATGCGGGAGATCCCGTGGCTATTTTAGGAAGTTCGGGCTTTGTAGGATTTGTTTGAGAGAACTCGCTCACAAAGGGGAGATCACCGGACTCATCAAAGCTAGTTGGTAAACCAGTAAATTGGGGGGCATTTGATATGATGACCGATCCCATCGCTGATATGCTGACCAGAATTCGAAATGCAAATATCGCTTATCATGAGGTGGTGGAAATGCCCGCCTCAAAAGTGAAGATCGAAATCGCGGAGATCCTCAAAAAAGAGGGTTATATCAAAGAATATGAAGTCGCAAAGGACAATAGCCACAATGTCCTTCGCATAAAAATGCGTTATGGTCCAAATCGAGAGCGACCAATCACTGGAATTAAGAGGATAAGTAAGCCCGGTTTGAGGGTTTACGCTAAAAAAGATGAGATTCCAAGGGTACTCGGAGGGTTAGGAATCGCCATTATCTCCACCCCTAAAGGACTTATGACCGATAAACAGGCCAAGAAAGAAGGAGTGGGCGGAGAGGTCATTTGTTATGTGTGGTAAAAATGATGGAGGGTGAAATGTCGAGGGTTGGGAAGAAACCCATCATAATACCAGGGAGTGTGGAAGTTCAAATCGAGGGTTCCACGGTTAGGGTGAAAGGCCCCAAGGGGGAACTTAGCAAAACTTTCTACAGTGCTCTGACGATAAAAAAGGAGGACAATAAGATACTGGTCAAGAGACCATCCGATAACAGGTTGCATAAATCTCTCCACGGTTTAACCAGAACTTTAATTGCTAACATGATAACTGGGGTAAGCTCAGGATTTGAGAAGACCCTGGAGATAGAGGGCGTGGGCTATCGCGCTATTAAAAAGGGAGATCACCTGGAACTCCAGGTTGGTTTCTCGCACCCAGTGATCTTTCGTAAACCGGAAGGTATTCAGATAGAAGTTCCCCATCCAACCAGGATCGTGGTTAAGGGAGCCGATAAGGAGCTGGTTGGTGAAGTAGCCGCTCAAATAAGGGCTATCCGTAAGCCCGAGCCATACAAGGGGAAAGGGATCAGATACCTGGGTGAACACGTTCGAAGAAAGGTTGGTAAGACAGCCAAATAAAATCGAAAATCGCTCTTTTATGAGTTTTTTATAGTGTGAGTGGGGAGGATATGGGGGAGACTGCTCAAAAAGTTTTAGCCAGGATAAGGAGGCATAAAAGGGGACGGAAGAAAATATTTGGCACAAGCGAGCGGCCAAGACTCTCCGTTTATCGCAGTAATAAGAACATTTATGCGCAGATTATAGACGATATTCGGGGAATAACTCTGGTGAGTGCTTCAACACTCGACCCTGAGATTAGGGAAGGAATATCGCGTGGTGGAAATAAGGAAGCTGCCAACCTGGTAGGGAATCTGATAGCAGAGCGAGCGTTAGCTAAGGGAATAAGCGAGGTGGTTTTCGATCGTGGAGGATACCTTTATCATGGAAGGGTGAAGGCTTTAGCAGAGGCGGCACGCGAAGCGGGTCTCAAATTTTAAACCTTAGTTGAAGGTTGAGGTTAAGCACTTACCTCTCCTTCGAATGACTAAGATACGAAACACAAAAATATGAGCTTTATCTAGATATAATTACTGTGAACGGTGACCATTTAAGAGCAACGAATGGAGGCAGAGAGTGGCCCAAAAAATTGATCCAGATCAATTGGAGTTAAAAGAAAAGGTAGTCTTCATCAACCGTGTGGCCAAGGTAGTTAAGGGAGGTCGTAGATTCAATTTAAGCGCCTTGGTCGTAGTGGGTGATGGACAGAGACATGTGGGTGTAGGTCTTGGCAAAGCAAGCGAAGTCCCCATGGCCATCTCTAAAGCCATTCAAAATGCAAAGAAAAACTTGTTTGAGGTTCCTCTCGTGGGTAATACCATACCTCATAAAGTCATAGGACATTTTGGAGCCGGGGAGGTGCTTTTGAAACCGGCGTCGGAGGGAACTGGAATCATTGCCGGGGGTCCGGTAAGAGCACTACTCGAGTTAGGAGGAGTAAAGGATGTTTTAACAAAATCCTTAGGTTCCAGTAATCCCATTAATGTGGTGAAAGCAGCTGCAGAAGGTCTAAAGAATTTAAAAATATCCGAAGAAGTTGCCAAACTTCGAGGTAAATCGGCGGATGCCTTATTGCGGTCGGAGGTTAAGGGTGCCAAGGCTTAGGATAACTCAGGTGAAAAGTTTGGTCGGAAGATCGAAACACCAGAGGCTAACGATAAAAGCGCTTGGCTTAAAACGAATTCGCCATAGTGTGGAACACGAGGACAAACCAGAGATAAGAGGCATGATAAAAAAAGTTAGCCATCTAGTAGAGGTGGAGGAAATAGACTAGTCGCAAGTCACCGCCATTCTTTCTAACGACTAGGTGTAATGTTTACGCACATGGTAAACTTATATTGTTTGTATAGTTTGGGGCATTCTTCCGAGTGCTAGCTGCTGCCCGACAAGTCGGGCTTAACGGTTCTCGCAGATGCACTCTCCGGGATACCCTACACAAAATATGGCTTAATCTGAACCAATGTCTGCGATTGATAGGGACGAGCAACATACTTGGAGGATATATGAATGAAACTGCATGAGCTTAGACCTGCGAAGGGATCCATAAAGAGCGGAAAAAGAGTAGGGCGAGGACGTGGGTCGAGTCACGGAAAGACCTCCGGAAGAGGGACTAAGGGTCAAAAAGCTCGCTCGGGAGGAAGTATAAGACCCGGTTTTGAGGGAGGCCAAAATCCCTTGTATCTGAGGCTACCCAAGCTACCGGGATTTAGGAATCCCTTCAAGCGGGAATATGCTATCGTTAATGTGGAAACCCTCAACGTATTTGAGGATAAATCCGTCATTGATCCTAAAGCGTTGCTCGAGAGGGGATTGATCAAAAAGAGGAATTTACCCGTGAAGATATTGGGTGAAGGAAAACTCTCCAAAGCCCTTACGGTTCGCGCTCATTCCTTCAGCAAAACGGCAGTTAAGAAGATAGAGGAAGCGGGAGGAAAAGCGGAGGTTGTTCAATGATCGAAGCCATCAGAAATGCCTTTAAAGTCCCCGATTTAAGGAGACGTATCTTATTCACCTTTGGTATTTTGGCGATTTATCGATTTGGTGCCCATGTACCCGTACCCGGTGTGGATGTTAGCGTCATTAGGGAGTTGTTCAAGCAAGGCGGCATATTGGGCTTTATGGATCTCTTTGCCGGGGGAGCACTTTCGGAATTTGCTGTTTTTGCTCTAGGGATAATGCCTTACATCACGGCGGCCATTATCATGGAACTCTTGACAGTGGTTATCCCCAAGGTTGAAGAATGGGCAAAGGAAGGGGAAATTGGACGAAGGAAGATAACTCAATGGACTCGATATCTAACCCTATTTTTATGCCTCGTTCAATCCATAGGTTTGACCTTCTTCTTCCAAGGTCAGTTGAAAATAGTCTTTCCCTTACTCACCAAATTTCTAATAGTCATAACTTTAACCACAGGGGCTATCATCATCATGTGGCTTGGTGAACTAATAACCCAAAAGGGCATCGGGAATGGCATGTCGTTACTCATTTTCATCAGTATAATTTCGCGCTTTCCTCAAGCCTCGATTGAAACCTTTCAAATAGTGAATCCCTTGCTCATTATTCTTTTGGTGTTCATAATTTTGGCCATGATTGCTGCAATAATATTTACGGAAAGTGGTCAGCGGAGGATTCCGGTACAGTATGCGAAGAGGATCGTGGGTAGGAGGATTTACGGAGGACAAAGTACATATATCCCCCTTAAGATTAACTCCGCGGGGGTTATCCCCATCATCTTTGCTGCTTCTGTCCTGCTTTTCCCGGCAACCTTAGCTAGATTTTTCCCTGGTAAGCTCTTCAAAGGTCTAGCCGAAACCCTTAATCCCACTTCTCCTTTTTATCTTAGTTTGTTTGCTTTATTCATCATCTTTTTCACCTATTTTTATACGGCCATAATCTTTAATCCCATAGATATATCGGATAACATTAAAAAGTACGGAGGATTCATTCCGGGTGTAAGGCCTGGAAAACCCACGGCATCATATCTCGATCGAATCTTGAGCAGAATCACTTTCCCCGGCGCTCTCTTCCTAGCTCTAATCGCCGTTCTACCTACCATTTTCATGGCTCAACTTAATATACCATTTTTCAAGGAGTTCGGAGGCATTTCCATCCTAATTATAGTCGGTGTGGCTTTGGAGACCGTACGGCAGGTGGAAACGCATCTCATCATGAGACATTATGAAGGGTTCCTGAAATAGCCGCAGGCTACAAGTTGCAGGTTGCATGAAAAAATTAAATCTGCGACATGCGACTCGATACTGGTAATTTATAACACTTGTTATTGATCGAATTTTCATCCTTTGGAAAGGGAATAGATGAATATCGTGATAGTGGGACCGCCTGGCGCGGGCAAGGGAACGCAAGCGGTTATGATATCTGAAAGGTATGGTATCCCTCATATCTCAACCGGAGATATACTCCGGGAGGCGGTTAGTCAGGGAACTCCCCTAGGCATGAAGGCAAAAAGGTATATGGATCGAGGCGAACTGGTGCCCGATGAAATAGTCATTGAAATCATAAAAGACCGTTTATCAAAGGATGATTGTGAACGAGGATTCATTTTAGATGGTTTCCCCAGGACAACAGTCCAGGCTGATGCCTTGAAAGCTGTACTTAAGGGAATGGGAAAGGGATTGGATTTGGTTTTAAATATCGATGTTGAGGAGGATGAGATAATTCGTCGTTTGAGCCTCAGACGTACCTGTCAGCGTTGTGGTAAGGTATATCATTTAATTTACGACCCACCCAAGAAAAAAGGCATTTGTGATGCATGTGAAGATAAACTCCATCAGCGCAGCGATGATATGGTGGATACCATTAGGAATAGATTGCGGGTTCACCGAAGACAAACAGAGCCTTTGCTCTCGTATTATCGGAAGGCTGGATTACTTCAAACCATAAAAGGAAAAAAATCTGCCCGTGAGGTATTCAAGGATATCTCAAGCCTCATAGATAGAACTTTGGCCCGCCTGCCACAACCAGGCTCTAGCGGGCAGACTAGTCCGCCAAGTCGTAAAACTGGTCCTTCTAAAGAAGAAGATGATAATCCGTAAATCCATGGAAGAAATCGAGATTATGCATGAAGCAGGCCGCATTGTGGCTCAAACTCTGGAGGCGATAAAAAAAGCGGTCAAGCCCGGAATAAGCACCATTAAGCTGGATAAAATAGCCGAAGGCTTCATAAGGAAGAGAGGAGCAAAGCCGGCTTTCAAGGGATATCGAGGTTTTCCCGCCGCAATTTGTGTTTCGATAAATGAAGGAGTTGTCCATGGCATTCCCAGTTGCAGGAGGCTCAAGGAGGGAGATATCATAAGCATTGATATAGGCGTAGAATATAAGAGTTTTTATGGGGATGCGGCCATCACCCTACCCGTGGGAAGGGTTTCTTCAGAAGCTTCGAGATTAATAGAGGTAGCTAGGGAAGCTTTACAGGTGGGAATATCTCGGTGCGTTGTGGGAAATCACCTTTATGATATCTCCCATGCTATTCAAACCGTTGCCGAAAGGGCAGGGTATTCAGTAGTGCGAGAATTTGTGGGACATGGCATCGGGCGATCAATGCATGAGGATCCACAAATCCCAAATTATGGTCACCCCGGAAAGGGTCCTCGTCTTGAGGAGGGCATGGTATTTGCCCTAGAACCAATGGTGAACGCTGGTGGCCACGAGGTGGAAGTACTCCCCGATAAATGGGGAGTCGTCACTCGCGATCGTAGCTTATCAGCTCACTTCGAGCACACCGTAGCCATCACTAAGGTTGGTCCGCTGGTACTGACGTCCTTATAGACGGCTCACTTGCTATTTGCTATAATATGCTTTTGTTATTGAGAAGGATGGGGAGATATGGTGAAGAAAGAAGAGGCTATCGAGGTTGAGGGAAAGGTAATCGAAACTTTACCCAATGCGATGTTTCGAGTTGAACTCGAAAGCGGACATAAGGTTCTCGCTCACATTTCGGGCAAGATGAGGATGCATTACATTAAAATTCTTCCCGGGGATAGAGTGATTGTGGAACTCTCTCCCTACGACCTCACTCGGGGGAGAATAATTTATCGATTCAAATAAGTGAGAAATCAACTAAGTGAGATTCGTCGAATGTCCCCAACGACGAATGTTGAATTTAAAAGCGTTCGACGTACGACATTTATCATTCGACAATGAGTGTTAATCACTTCCTCATTTGGATCACTGAGGTGAATGAGATTGAAGGTGAGACCATCGGTTAAAAAGATGTGTGAGAAATGCAAAATAATCAAGCGCAAGGGGAAGCTTATTGTTATCTGCGAGAACCCCAGACATAAGCAACGGCAAGGCTAACAAGCCGTCGCAGGTGACAGGACTTGCGACCAGGATAGGAGGTTAAAAGTGGCGAGAATTGCTGGTGTGGATCTGCCAAGGGAGAAAAGAATTGAGATTGCCTTGACCTACATCTATGGTATAGGTTTGCCCACTGCAAAGAGAATCTTGCAGGCCACGGGCATAAATCCGGATACTCGCGTTCGCAACCTCACCGAGAACGAGGTAGCGAGCTTGAGGGAACACATAGACAAGAATCTGAAGGTAGAGGGGGATTTACGACGCGAGGTTTCTCAAAATATAAGAAGGTTAATGGAAATCGGATGCTATCGAGGAATCCGACATAGAAGAGGTCTCCCGGTGAGAGGGCAAAGAACTCATACAAATGCCCGCACCCGGAAAGGTCCCAGGAAAACCGTTGGAGTAAAGCGTAAGAAGTAAAATCGTCCACCATTCATGGGGGTTCACGGAAAATCCATTGTTAAATGAGAAGGAAATGGGGGAATTAGATGGCGAAGAAAAAGGGTACAAAGCGACTGAAGCGTAAGGAACGCAAAAATATCCCACACGGTATTGCCCATATTAAATCGACTTTCAATAATACCGTCATTACCATTAGCGATTTGGAGGGTAACACCATCGTTTGGGAGAGTGCCGGCACCGTAGGATTTAAGGGCACCAAAAAGAGTACCCCCTTCGCTGCTCAAGTGGCAGCCGAAACGGTTGCCAAGAAGGCTCGTGAGCATGGTATGAGGAAGGTAGATGTTCGAGTCAAGGGACCTGGATCCGGTAGAGAAACTGCTATTAGAGCAATTCAGGCAGCGGGTTTGGAAGTTTGCGGAATAATCGATGTGACTCCCGTTCCCCACAATGGCTGCCGACCTCGAAAGCGGAGAAGAGTTTAAAGGAGAAGAAAAATATGGCAAGATACATCGGTTCCCTGTGCAAAATATGCCGGAGGGAAAATGAGAAGCTCTTTTTGAAGGGTGAACGATGTCTCACCGACAAATGTGCCATGGAGAGGCGTCCATATCCCCCAGGCGAACATGGAAGAAGGCGCCCTAAGGAAACAGAATATGGTCTTCAACTTCGGGAAAAGCAAAAAGCCAAGCGAATTTATGGAATCCTGGAGAATCAGTTCAAGAGGTACTACGATTTGGCTGTGGGAAGAAGGGGCGTCACCGGAGAAAACCTCCTACGGCTTTTGGAATTGAGGTTGGACAATGTAATTTATCGTTTGGGTTTTGCAGCTTCGAGGAATGAAGCTCGACAAATGGTAAGGCACGGGCATTTTATGGTCAATGACAGGAAGGTTAATATCCCATCTTATCAGGTAAAACCGGGAGATGTGATTAGTGTTCGTGCGGGGAGGGAAGTTGCGAGAATAAGAGAATGTGTACAATCTTCCACGAAACCTCTCGTGCCAGGCTGGCTGGAGGTCGATATAGAAAATCTCAAAGGAAAGGTTCTTTCCCTTCCTGAGCGCGATCAAATCGATGTTCCAGTCAATGAAAAACTCATAGTGGAGCTATATTCCAAGTAAGCATACTTAAAAATTTCATTTAGGGAAAATACCAACTGAGTAGGGGAGAGGAAGATATATGCTAGACATACTTAAGCCTCAGATTAGGATGGAAGAGGTATCCGATCGCGTTGCAAGGTTTTCCCTAGAACCCTTGGAGCGAGGTTTTGGATATACTTTGGGAAATTCCTTGCGCAGGGTACTACTCTCCTCACTTCCTGGAGCCGCCATAACAAGAATAAAGATAGAAGGCGTGGCTCACGAATTCTCGACCATTCCTGGGGTTCGAGAGGACGTCACCGAAATCACCCTCAATTTAAAGGACCTCGTTTTGAAGTTACATTCAGAAGAGCCGGCCACCATGAGGTTGGATGTTAAGGGTCCAAAGGAAGTTAGAGCGAGCGATATCATCGCTCCTCCGGAAGTGGAGATCGTTAACCCCGATCTTTATATTGCCAGTCTTAACAGAAAAGGTCATCTGCAGATGGAAATGACAGTGGAAACCGGGAGGGGATACATTCCCGCGGAGCGCAACAAGAAACCCTCGGATCCCATAGGGGTAATTCCCATCGATTCTCTATTTTCACCGATAAAGAGGGTTTCATATACGGTGGAGGCAACGCGGGTGGGTTACAGAACAGACTATGACAGGCTCACCCTACAAGTGGAGACCAATGGAAGCATGTCTCCCCAAGAAGCCATGAGCCTGGCGGCCAAAATCATCAACGAGCACATGAATCTATTCATGGAGCAAGCCCCCGAGAAAAAGGAAGCTCCCGTATTTGTGGTCAGCGAAGCCGTTAGGGATACAACCCTTACTTCACCCATAGAGGATCTTGATCTTTCGGTCCGTTCGTATAATTGCCTCAAGAAGCAGGGAATCCATACTTTAGAGCACTTAATACAGTGTACCGAGGAAGACCTCTTAAATATCAGGAATTTTGGAGCTAAGTCCATTGAAGAGGTCAAGGACAAGTTGGCTAAGCTGAATTTATCCTTAAAAGAGAGCGATTAAGGTACGATGAGACACCGGAAGAAGACCAAAAAGTTCGGTGCAAATGCCACTCATAGAGAAGCAATTTTAAGAAACCTGGCGGCGGAGATTTTTAAACACGAGAGAATCAAGACCACTCAATTGCGCGCCAAACAGGTCTGTCCCTTGGTTGACAAGATTGTTACCTTGGCTAAGAGGGGCGACATCCAAGCGCGCCGACAGGCGCTTGCCATCGTCCAAGATAAAGAGCTCGTTCATAAAATCTTCTCCGAGATAGCTCCCCGCTTCAAAGAGCGGCAAGGTGGTTATACGCGTATTCTCAAATTGGGTCACCGTCAAGGGGATGCTGCGCCCATGGTCTTAGTGGAATTAGTATAAAAGTCGTCCATAGACGATAGCTCATAGTCGATAGCCCAGTAAATGAAAAATTTAAAATTCATTTTTCGTTTTTATTTTTAATTTATTTATGATCTTCAACAAATATTTTAGGGCAAAAGCAGGGCTTTTGCCTTATGTTTGTCGCTTAGAGGTCCTCATGATTAAGATATCCAACCTCACCTACACATACAATCCGGGACGAAGGGATCAAATCATAGCCCTACACAATGTAAACTTGACTATACAACCCGGTGAATTTGTCGCCATCCTCGGATCCAATGGTTCTGGAAAATCGACTCTGGCAAAACTCCTCAATGGGCTCCTCATTCCCACCAGTGGAGAGGTAAGTGTGGAGAATCTATCCACTAACGACCCAGATAACCTCTGGAGAATCAGGCAGCTAGTGGGGATGATATTTCAAAATCCCGAGAACCAGATCGTGGCCACGGTAGTCGAGGAGGATGTCGCTTTTGGACCGGAGAATCTGGGGCTTGCCCGCGATGAAATTCGGAGGAGGGTCGATCGAGCTCTGAGTTTGGTTCGCATGTCAAGATATGCTCGATACGAGCCCCATCTCCTTTCAGCGGGACAAAAGCAGCGGGTTGCTATCGCTGGAGTTCTGGCCATGATGCCAAAATATTTAGTTTTAGACGAACCCACATCGATGCTCGATCCCTTGGGAAGGAAGGAGATAATTGAAATTCTTAAGGGTCTTAACACCGAGCACGGGGTAACCGTGATACATATCACTCATTTTCCTGAAGAAGCTGTTTTCGCCAATCGGCTTCTGATAATGGAGGGTGGCAGGATAATCTCGGATGGATGCCCTCGAGAGGTCTTCAGTGATGTACATGGGTTGAGGCACACTGGTGTTACCATTCCACCCATGACCGATTTAGCAAGAGGTCTGGTTAAATTGGGCCTCAAAATACCTCAATCCATCCTCACCGTCGATGAAATGGTGGATGCGTTATGCTCATTGAATTGATCAATGTTGGCTTCACTTATATGGAAGGTACTCCTTTGGCGCAGAGAGCCTTGAGGGATGTGAGTTTGTCCATAGAGAGAGGCGAATTTGTGGGCATTATTGGACCGACGGGCTCCGGTAAATCCACCCTCATTCAGCTTTTTAATGGGTTGCTAGCTCCAGTTGAGGGAAAGGTCTTAATCTATGGGAGGGAGATCGGAAAGGATGGCATACCTCCCCACTTGGTGCGCCAAAAGATCGGACTCGTTTTCCAATTTCCAGAGAATCAACTCTTTGAGGAAACGGTCTTCGACGATATAGCCTTTGGACCTCGAAATCTTGGTTGTAGCGAATCCGAAGTCGAGCGAAGGGTAAGAAAAGCCCTTGAACTCGTGGAGCTCGATTTCAATCTCTTTAAGGATAGGTCTCCGTTCTCCTTGAGTGGTGGCGAGATGCGACGGGTGGCGATAGCTGGTGTATTAGCCATGGAGCCCGAAGCTCTCATTTTGGATGAACCCACTTCTGGGCTGGATCCCAGAGGGCGGGAGGAGATAATGTCTCGCCTGAAATATCTGCATCATCGGGAGGGTCTGACCATCGTCCTGGTCACCCATAATATGGATGAAGTTGCTCACCTCGTGGATAGATTAATCGTGCTCAATGAGGGCAGTATTCTCTTCGATGATATCCCTCGAAAAATATTTTTGGAGGCGGTGACGCTTAAAAGGATTGGACTGGATGTACCTCAGGTGACCTCCCTGGTCAGGGCTTTGAGAGATCAGGGGATAGACGTTCCTGTAGATGTATTTGAAGTGGAAGAGGCAAGGGATGCCATTTTTAAATATTTTAAGGAGAGGCGGAGATGAAGTCTTTGATGCCCTTAAGCATGGGACAATATTATCCAGCGGATTCCGTTGTTCACATCCTCGATCCCAGGGTAAAGATTTGCCTAATAATTTCATTAGCCGTGGCGATATTCGCCATCCAAAATCTCCTTGGATTCCTCATTCTTTTTCTCTTCCTGGCCTTTGTGGTTTTT
>JBFMAG010000147.1 GCA_040755895.1 Actinomycetota bacterium
AGGTTCCAGCTCATGCGGAGATTATCTTGGAGGGATATGTTGATCCCGCGGAACGTCGTTTGGAGGGTCCCTTTGGCGATCACACTGGTTATTATTCTTTACCAGACGAATATCCCGTGTTTCACATCAAGTGCATTACTCATCGAAGGGACCCAATTTATCCCGCAACCGTTGTGGGAAGACCACCCATGGAGGATTGCTATATGGCCAAGGCGACCGAGAGGATCTTTCTTCCTCTCATCAAAGCCCAACTACCCGAAATCGTGGACATTAATCTACCGATGGAAGGCGTTTTTCATAATTGTGCCTTAATCTCCATAAAGAAGAGCTATCCCTTGCACGCTTTCAAGGTAATCAATGCCCTCTGGGGATTGGGACAGATGATGTTCACCAAGATGATAGTGGTCGTCGATGAAGATGTCGATGTTCAAAATCCTTCCGAGGTAGCCTGGAAGGTCTTTAACAACGTGGACCCGGAGCGGGATATCATATTCACTAAAGGTCCCTTGGATGTGTTGGATCACGCCTCCAACACTCCAAATTATGGTTCCAAGATGGGCATCGATGCCACTAAAAAGTGGAGGGAGGAAGGCTATACCCGTGAGTGGCCCGATGATATAAGGATGGATGAGGAGATAAGGAGGCTAGTCGATGAGAGGTGGCTTGAGTATGGGCTTGAATAAAATTAGTATATTTTTCCAAATGATAAAGTTCGAGCACACGGTATTTGCCCTTCCCTTCGCTTATATGAGTGCATTTTTAGCCGTGGAAGGTATGCCTCTCTTTAGGGATTTTTTCTGGATTACCGTAGCCATGGTAGGCGCTCGCACCTTGGCCATGTCCTTGAATCGTTTGATAGATAGAGAGATAGATGCTCGAAACCCCAGAACTTCTAAGCGCGCTCTCCCACGGGGATTGCTTTCCACAAGAGAAGTGGTACTTTTCTCCTTGATTTCCTTTTTCTTTTTCATGATGGCGGTTTATGAGTTGGCTCCCCTTTGCCGATATCTCTGGCCCCTGGTGGTCATTCCCTTCATCATTTATCCTTACACCAAGAGATTCACCTGGACTAGCCATTTTTTATTGGGTCTTTGCTTGGGGCTGGCTCCCTTGGGTGCTTGGGTGGCCATAAGGAATGGTCTTACTCTGGTGCCAATCTTGCTCGGATTAGCCGTATGCTTCTGGGTGGCGGGTTTTGACATCATTTATTCATGTCAGGATTTTAAGATAGACAGAGAGCAGGGGCTTTATTCCATTCCAGCCCGTTTTGGGATTAAAAAGGGACTTCAAGTGACGGCTCTTCTACACGTATTGACCGTAATTTTCCTCATTGGTGTGGGTTTATCGACGAGTGCAGGGATATTTTATTATATCGGTGTCATAATAGTGGCTTTTTTGCTTGCCTATGAGAATCGCCTCGTATCTCCGGATGATCTATCCAGGGTTAATGAGGCTTTCTTCACCACCAATGGTTTTATCAGTATCTTAATGTTCGTCTTCACCGTTTTAAGTCTCTGTTTCTAATAGGGAGCAAAGGTGTCCAGCTATATCCTGGCTGTAACGGGAGCGAGCGGAACGATATATGGAAAGCGCCTCGTTGAGGTGCTTCTTTCAAAAGATCATCGAGTTAAGCTTTTAATCTCCAAACCGGGTGAGGAAGTCCTGGCTCACGAGCTCGATTTTCAATTGGAGGGGGATGAGAAGGAGAAAGAAAGACGGCTAAAGGAGTGGTTGGGATTAAAATACAATGATCCCAGTTTGGAGTACATCGATTACCTCAACTTCAGTGCACCCATCTGTAGTGGATCTTGCAAGACGGATGGGATGATAATCATCCCCTGTAGTATGTCAACGGTGGCCGGGGTAGCCCAGGGGATTTCCTCAAATCTCATCCAGCGAGCAGCCGATGTGATGTTAAAGGAGAGAAGACCTCTCATTCTCGTTCCTCGGGAGACTCCCTTAAATGAGATACATCTGAGGAATATGCTTATTCTCGTCCAAGCGGGGGCTTTTATCGTCCCGGCCATGCCCGGTTTTTATCATCGACCGCAGAACATAGATGATTTGGTGGACTTTATAGTGGGCAGGGTCCTGGATATTTTGGGCATAGAACATGATCTTTACCCGCCCTGGGGAGGATAACCAGGGGTCAGACCTCCATACATCATTTACCAGGACAAATAAATCTTTAACTTTTGTAGGAGGATGCAACCTGGCTCATCGACCAAATTGTCTATAAACTCTACGGCCTAGCTGCTGAGAAAGTTAAAATTAAGAGAAGACACAAAAAAGTCAATGTAGATATTCTACGCGTGGGGATTTTTGGGAAAATGTATAACATAAACTGGAACAGTGTGTTAGCAGGTGCAAACACCTTCTAGCTCTAAAGAAATTTCAAAATATACCCATGTTTAAAGCAGCTGAACTTGTTTCTAAGTTGACGTAAAAATGCAGCGTTAAAATGAGGTTGCTTCGCTGCGCTCGCAATGACGGGAGAAGATGGGCATAAAATAGTGCCGAGGGCGGGAGTCGAACCCGCATGCCTATAAAAGGCACCGGTTTTTGAGACCGGAGCGTATTCCTATTCCGCCACCTCGGCACGCGCCTGTACGGCAAGTTTATTATATGTTAGCTGGTAGTTTAAGGTCAAGCAAATATCTTTTTACAAAACGGAAAGATATTTTTCGATTTCATAAGAGGAGATTGTCCTTCGGTACCTATCCCATTCGATCTTTTTGTTTTCGATGAAATGGGCAAAGACGTGTTCACCGAGGGCTTTCCGAACCACCTCACTTTTTTCCGCCAATGTTATTGCCTCTATGAGACTCCCGGGAAGCATTCCTATATTCCTTTTCCTTCGCTCTTCTTCGGTCATTAAATAAACATTTTCCTCGATGGGATCGGGGGGCTTGTATCCCTTTTGGATACCCTCCAAACCGGCGACGAGCATTACGGAAAAGGCGAGATAAGGGTTGCAAGCCGGATCTGGACTTCGCAGTTCAATCCGCATTGCCTCTTCCTTTCCCGGTTTGTACATGGGAACTCTTATCATATCCGATCTATTAAGGTAAGCCCAAGTTATGTAGACTGGAGCTTCGTAGCCGGGAACCAATCGCTTATAGGAATTCACCCATTGATTGGTGACTGCCGTGTATTCCGGAGAATGCTTCATCAATCCGGCGATGAAACTCTTGGCGGTATCCGAGAGATGATATTTATCCTTTGGATCGAAGAAGGCATTGCGACCATCTTTGAACAGGGACATGTGAGTATGCATCCCGGAACCATTCTCTCCATAGATGGGTTTGGGCATGAAGGTGGCATAACACCCATTTCGGCAGGCAATTTCCTTGACCACGAATCGGTAGGTCATCACCTTGTCCGCCATCCTCAAGGCTTCGTCGTATCGAAGGTCGATTTCGTGTTGGGATGGAGCGACTTCATGATGGGCGAATTCGACTCCAATGCCCATCGCTTCAAGTGCAAGGACGGTTTGTTGACGCAGTCCTATGGCTTCATCGCGGGGGATTAGGTCGAAGTATCCTCCACTATCGAGTACCTCAGGCTGGTTTGGGGATTTAAAATAAAAATATTCGAGTTCTGGTCCCAAATGGAAGGTGAATCCCATCTCTTTTGCTTTTTCCAGGTTCTTTTTCAAGATGTATCGGGGATCACCTTCGAATGAGCGACCATCGGGGCAAAAAATATCACAAAACATCCGGGCAACTTTTTTATCCCCAGGTTGCCAGGGTAAAATGGCGAAGGTTGTGGGATCGGGTACGGCGAGAGTATCGCTTTCCTCGATTCTCGCGAATCCTTCCACCGAGGAGCCATCGAAACCCATTCCCTCATCGAAGGCTTTCCCCAATTCCTCCTTTGTGATGGTGAAACTCTTGAGGAACCCCAGGATGTCTGTGAACCATAGCTCCATGAACTTAATGTCCTTTTCTTCCACGATCTTAAGGATATCCTTTTGATCTCTGATGGCTTTTTCCATATCTTCCTCCTCATCTATTGATACTGCATTATAAAGCATAGAATGGAACTTGTTTTCGGTATAAGTTTAAATCATCGACATCCACGAGACAATAACATCGCCTTCAATAAGCATAAATTCTTCCATAGGGTCGAGATGAAAAGGGAACCAATTTGGTGAATTCCTGCTCTGGCAGGTGGAGGGGATTCAGATCAAATTGACCCGCAAATTCTCGAATGTACTTTCTCGATAGGGATTTATCGGAGTTCGTGAGCCTGGCTATCCTCACCTCCTTGGCAAGCTGATATTCTTTTATCTTCCCCCTTAAATACATGATTCCGGCATGCATTCCAGTCCCGATGAAGTTGGCCTCGTAAAATCTTTCCTCCAAGTTGAGGATTAAAATGACTCCTCCGGCCATGTATTCGCCTAGAAAATCACCGACGGTTCCGCCCACGATGATCAAGGGCTTTTTATCTTTATATTCCTTCATGTGGATACCCAGGCGATAACCTGCATCATCTCTTATGAATATCTTTCCTCCTTGCATGGCATAACCCGCGATATCTCCCGCTCGACCGTGGATGATGATTTCTCCATTGCTCATGGTGTTTCCACAACCATCCTGGACATTTCCGTAAACGGTGATGCGAGGACCATCCATGAAGGCACCGAGATCATTGCCGGGAACATCCTCAATGGTA
This sequence comes from Actinomycetota bacterium, assembly GCA_040755895.1. Classification (NCBI taxonomy): domain Bacteria; kingdom Bacillati; phylum Actinomycetota; species Actinomycetota bacterium. The sequence goes on from JBFMAG010000147.1 coordinate 4,681, forward strand.
ATTTTAATGTCTTCCTTAATTCCATCACAAATATATCTTTGCCCATTGACATTTTTTAATGTGATTTCCCCCATAGCCTTTATTGACATAATTTCTTATTTTTTCGTTTAGCGCGGCGTAATGCGAATTATTGGCATCTATGACCGCAAGAGGTTGTCCACTCACTTACATCCCCTCACCAGCTGGTTTGATTTCCAGAATTTTAAGCTCCGTATCGGTCAAAGCCACTCCACGCAGGCGGAGTCTATTGCCTCGCAGGCTTTCGATTGCATTTATAACACAAGCTTTGCCCTCTTTAAATGAAAATTTTCATGTTGTAAAAGCTTGACATCGTAGCCCGATTTAACTTAAATAAGATAACGGCAACCCAATGCCGAGAAAATAAGGTAATCGGTAACCTATTACCGTATTTTCGTAAGCTTTGCTTGTTGTCAACCTCAATTTTTTGAAGTGTGAAAATCCATGGATCCAGAGGTTAAGAGGAAAATCGTCACGATTCTCAGGATATTGAGCAAGGAAAAGGAACCCCTTGGGGCAAGTTTAATCTCACGTCGCCTACGGGATTTTGGTATTAACCTAAGCGAAAGGGCAGTCAGGTACCACCTTAAGATCATGGATGAGAGGGGTTTAACCCAAGGGTTTGGAAAGCGGGGACGTGTAATCACAAAAAAGGGTTTAACTGAATTAAGGGATGCACTGGTCTCCGATAAGGTTGGTTTGATAATTTCAAAAATAGACGCGCTTTCCTGCCGTACCACTTTAAATCCGGAGGAAAAAAGGGGGCGAATCATTTTAAACATTTCGTTTATACCGGAAAAAGATTTCCGTGCTGCCCTAAGGGAAATGCGAGATATTTTCAAGACGAGGCTATGTATGAGTGATCTTGTGGCGGTGGCCTCCGGGGGAGAAGTTTTGGGAGATGTTGAAATCCCTCCAGGTAAAATTGGCTTCGGCACGGTATGTAGCATCACTTTAAATGGAGTTTTAGTTAATGCGGGAATTCCCGTTTATTCTAAATTTGGCGGGATTTTACAAATGGATGATTTCAAACCGATGAGATTTACAGAACTCATAACATATGAGGGTACCTCCCTAGATCCCTTGGAAATCTTCATAAAAGGTAAGATGACCAGCGTAAGGGAGGTAGCAAGAACTGGAACGGGAAAAATATTGGCCAGTTTCCGGGAAATCCCCGCAGTTGCTCTTGAGGCTGCGAGGAAGATGATCGAGGAATTAGAGGAAATAAATCTTCACGGTGTGCTCGCCGTGGGTGAGCCAAGTCAACCAGTTTTGGAGATGTCCGTCGGTGTAGATCGAGTGGGGATGGTCGTAGTTGGGGGATTAAATCCATTAGCTGCACTGGAAGAGGTAGGCATTGAAACCCAAAGTAAAGCCATGAGTACCATGATAGATTTTGGGGAACTCAAAAGCTTCTGGGAACTTTAAGTAACCCATGCAGTAGTTTGGCAAATTTTTGAAATAAAGTTCAAAAGTTGTCTAAATACCATATCTACTGTGGTAAATGGAAAAAATAAAAAATAAAAAATAAAAAATAACACATGATTTTGGGAGGTGAGTGAAAAGCTTTTAACGTGGAAGGGAAATCCCATGGGATATGAAAGGGGGTAAAAGATGTCTTTAAGTAGACCGAATGCAAGTGCTGCAACTGTGACCACGACTAGGGTTACGCCTTCACCCATTTCTGGACTATGCGTAACCTGTGTGGATGGTTGTCCGGGCTATTGCGAAGTGGGAAGATCTGCTGTTAGAGGAAGAGAAATTATCTACCCGCACCCCTTTGGGAAAGTCATTGCCGGAGCGGAGAAAGATTATCCCGTCGATTTTTCTCACTTCAATATCCAGGGGAGCTGTGTTGGGGCTGCGGGTATCGAGGCAGACCCGGATAAAGCCACCTTCCCCGCTGTGGATGTCTCCACCGAAATCGGCTCCGAGGGAAATAAGATAAAGATGAAAGTCCCCTTCTTCACAGGTGCTTTGGGTTCTACCGAGGTAGCCAGGGTGAACTGGGAAGGTGCCGCCATCGCTGTTGCCATATGTGGAGCCGTACTCATCTGTGGAGAGAATGTTTGTGGCATGGATCCCAATGCTGAGCTCAAAAATGGAAGGGTGGTAAGATCTCCAGAGCTCGAAAGAAGGGTGAAGATATACAAGGAATGGTATGAGGGCTATGGGACCATGCTCGTTCAAGCAAATGTAGAGGACACTCGCCTTGGTGTTCCCGAGTATGCGGTGGAGAAGTTCGGAGTCGAGGGAATCGAGATAAAGTGGGGGCAAGGAGCTAAATCCATCGGTGGGGAGGTTAAGCTGCCCACTCTGGAAAGAGCTCTTGAGCTCAAGCAAAGAGGATATATCGTTATTCCCGACCCCAATGATTCCGCGGTTCAAGAGGCTTATAAAGCGGGAGGAGTACGAGAATTCGAAAGGCACTCCCGCCTGGGAATGGTGGACGAAGAGTCCTTTTTGAAGGAAGTGGAAAGGCTAAAGAATATAGGGGCTAAGTACGTTACCCTTAAAACGGGCGCCTATAGACCCGCGGATTTAGCGCGGGCGGTGAAATTCGCCTCCGAAGCAAAAATAGACCTTCTGACGGTGGACGGCGCGGGTGGCGGAACCGGAATGAGTCCCTGGGTGATGATGAACGAATGGGGAATCCCCACGGTTTATCTGGAGAGCCTTCTTTACAAATTCCTGAAAAGGATAGAGGAGAAGGGAGCATTCGTTCCCAGCTGTGCCATAGCCGGGGGGATTGTCCTTGAGGATCAGATCTTTAAAGCCATTGCCTTGGGAGCTCCTTATATAAAGGCGGTGTGTATGGGTCGGGGTACCCTTACCGCGGCGATGGTGGGGAAGACCCAAGGGCAGCTCCTCGAAGAAACGTACGGGAAAGGTAAGGAATATCAAGAAGCGCTTCTCCGCACCTTCATCGGGGCGGCGCAACTTAGGGAAAAATATGGAGAAGATTTTAAGAGGATACCACCGGCGGCAATAGCCGTCTATACCTACTATGACAGGATTGCCACTGGTCTTAGGCAGCTCATGGCCGGGGCTCGTAAATTCGCCCTCAACTTAATAGACCGAAATGACCTCGTCGCTCTGACACGAGAAGCGGCGGAGGTTTCCGGGATCACTTATGTAATGGAATCGGATATGGAAGTGGCAGAAAGGATTTTGGGATAAAGGAGGAGATATGCTGAATTTAATATGCCCTCAACATTGTCCTTCACCCTTTTGCGAGACTGCCTGTCCCACGGACGCCATCACCATTTCAGCCAAGGATAACAACGTTTATGTGGATACGGATAAATGCAATAGGTGTGGAATTTGCCGAATGGTGTGTATGACCTGGAGCCGAGATAAATCCCTTGAGGGCAAAAGACCCTGGATTTCCGAGGATTGGGTTACACCGACGTAGGATTTTTGCAAAATGGAGTTATATAAATGAAAGAAGAGCTTCTGAGAAGGATTTTGTCTTCCTATAAAGGAAGGAGAGAAGATCTCATTCCAATTTTACAGGCGGTCCAGGCAAATTTTGGTCGCCTGCCCGAAGAAGCGATGCTCCGGATCGCAAGGTTCATTGGTATACCTGAAAGCGAGGTTTATTCCGTAGCCTCTTTTTACACTCAGTTCAGGCTCACACCCTTGGGTAGAAAACATGTTACAGTTTGTCGAGGTACCGCTTGTCATATTCGCAGTGCACCTCAGATTCTCCAGGAGATAGAGAAAGTAGTTGGCATTGAGGAAGGGGAGGTAACGCCCGATCTTGAGTATTCTCTGGAAACCGTGGCCTGCATTGGCTGTTGTGCCTTAGCCCCATGCATCAGGATCAATAGGGATGTTTATGGTGAACTGACCCCGGAAAGGGCGAGAGAGCTCTTCTCCACCTCAAAACAAATGTCACCCTGAGCGAAGCGAACGGGGCTCTAGAGAGACCTTGGAGATTCTTCGCTACGCTCAGAGTGACGGAGAGCAAGGAATATGAAGGAGAGCAGGATGTCCAATAGGAGATGCACGGTACTTATTTGCCAAGGAACGGGATGTATATCGGGAGGAGCCGAGCAAATCTTCTCTTCGCTGGAAGAAGAAGTGACGAGGTTGAATTTAGGGGAGAGCGTTCAAATCAAACGCACCGGTTGTCATGGTTTCTGCCAACGGGGCCCTCTTATTGTTATTGAGCCAGAGAGCATTTTCTACTCCAAAGTTAAGCTGGATGATGTGCCTGAAATCGTTCAATCTTTATTACCAGAAGGGAAGCCCTTGGAGCGCCTCTTCTACCATGACCCAGTTACCGGTAAACCCATCCCCCATTATGGGGACATCCCATTTTACAATAAGCAAGAGCGCACCGTGTTGCGGAATTGTGGACACATCGACCCCGAGGATATTGGAGACTTTCTTGCCGTTGGTGGTTATGAGGCGCTGCGCAAGGCTCTTTTTGACATGACCCCCGAACAGGTCATTGAGGAAGTGAAGCACTCTGGGCTTCGGGGACTCGGCGGTGCCGGTTTTCCCACCGGGCGAAAGTGGGAAGCTTGCCGTGTGGCACCCGGTGAAGAAAAATATATCATCTGCAACGGCGACGAAGGTGATCCGGGTGCATTTCAAGACCGGTCGACTATGGAAGGAGACCCTCATTCAGTTTTGGAGGGGATGATCATTGCCGGCTATGCCATTGGCGCTAAAAAGGGCTTCGTCTACGTGCGAGCGGAATATCCACTGGCGGTGAAGCGTTTAAAAATTGCCATCACCCAAGCAAGGGAAGAGGGATTCTTGGGTAAGGATATTCTAGGAAGCGGATTTGATTTCGATATAGAGATTTTTCAAGGCGCTGGGGCCTTTGTTTGTGGGGAGTCCACAGCCTTGGTTCTCTCCATCCAAGGCAAACGGGGTATGCCCAAACCCTTGCCCCGTCCCCGTACCGCGGAGGCGGGATTATGGGATAAGCCAACCTTGCTCAACAACGTAAAAACCTTTGCCAACATCCCGCTCATCATCAATCGAGGCTGGAAATGGTTTGCCAGCAGGGGAACTGAAAAAAGCAAGGGCACTGCCATCTTTTCACTCACGGGCAAGGTGGCTAATTGCGGTCTGATAGAAGTACCCATGGGAATCACGCTTCGGGAAGTTATCTATGATATCGGAGGGGGAATTCCCGGGGGGAAGGCTTTTAAGGCTGTTCAAACCGGCGGACCCTCAGGTGGTTGCCTCCCAGCAAGTTTCTTGGATATGCCGGTTGATTTTGACTCGCTCATCACGGCAGGTTCGATGATGGGTTCCGGAGGTATGGTGGTGATGGACGAGGACACCTGTATGGTCGATGTGGCTCGCTACTTTCTCGACTTCACTCGGAGGGAATCCTGTGGTCAGTGCATTCCCTGCCGGCTTGGAACGGAGCAGATGTTTGAAATTCTGGATGATATCACCAAAGGGCAGGGCAGACCGGAGGATATTGAGTTGCTTTTAGAGCTGAGCGATGCAATAATACATGGCTCCCTTTGTGCTCTGGGCAAGACTGCTCCAAATCCTGTGCTCACTACGATTCGTTACTTTCGTGGTGAATATGAAGCGCATATCGATGAAAAATGGTGTCCAGCCGGTGTGTGCAGAGAGCTTATCAAGGAGAAAGGTTCTTCTCCAGAAACAGTGGGTAGAAAATGAAAATTAAAGTATGTTGAAAATAGAAATCATCTTAAGTCTGTCTTCTTTCCCCTTTATCCCCTTCCCATCCAGGGAGGGGAAACAAAAAACGTTTTTCCATCAGGGGAGAAGAGTACCCACTAAAATGGAGGAGGGCTAGAATTTATAAGATGAGGAGCGACTAATGGATAAAATCACTATCACCATTGATGGCTCGGACATTGTAGCTGAGAGCGGGGCAACCATTTTGGAAGTGGCACTCAAAAACGGCATTTACATTCCCCACCTTTGCTACCATCCCGACTTAAAACCCATCGGAGCTTGTCGGTTGTGTATTGTTGAAATCGATGGTGGGAAACTTGTGATCTCCTGCCGAATGCCGGTCAAACAAGGGATGTCGATAAAGACGAAGAGTCCGGAGATTGATAAGGTACGTCGAGCCATTATTGAGCTGCTCATCGCCAATCATCACGCGGATTGCCGTGATTGCACTAAAAGTAGGCAGTGTGAGTTGTTGAAGATAGCCACTTTTATTCGTTTTGATAGAAAACGGGCGAGGCGCTTAAGGTGGGCGAAGGAGGAACTCCCCAGAGATACCTCAAATCCGTTTTTCGATATGGATCCCAATAGATGCGTGCTCTGTGGAATCTGTGTCCGAACTTGTGAGGAAATCCAAGGGGTGGGCGCGATCAATTTCATCGGTCGAGGTTATACCAGTAAAATTGCCCCTTTCGGAGACAAACCTTTGGTTCAGTCCAGATGCATATCGTGTGGGGAGTGTGTGGTCAGGTGTCCGGTTGGTGCCTTGGTGCCAAAAAATGTCCAGCGTCCAGAGCGAGAGGTCAAGACCATTTGTTCATATTGTGGCACGGGTTGTGGAGTTTATCTGGGCATTCGCGACAATGCCGTCGTCAGCGTGCGGGGCGATACCGATAGCCCTGTAAACCGAGGCAATCTTTGCGTCAAAGGTCGGTTTGGCGCCAGTTTTGTTAACTCTTCGGATCGATTGATTGCACCCCTCATTAAGCGGAAAGGGAAATTTACCAAAACATCCTGGGATGAAGCATTAGCGGTAGTTGTCGATAAGCTAGCCAAGTACAAGGGGGACCAGTTTGCGCTCCTGGCTTCCACTAAATGCACCAATGAGGAAAGCTACGTTATTCAGAAGTTTGCCAGGGCGGTGATGAACACCAATAACATAGACAATTGCGCCCGCCTATGTTATGCCCCTACCATGGTGGCTCTGCATGAAACAATCGGCGTTGGGGCGATGACCAACTCCATAAGTGAGCTCGAGAAAACTTCCTGCATACTAGCTATAGGCACTAATGTTACACGAGCCCATCCGGTAATCGGAATCAAGGTAAAGAGGGCAGTGCGGAATGGAGCCAAGCTCATTGTGGTTAATCCAAAGGAAATCGACCTATGCCGCTTCACCGATATTTGGCTTAGGCCTTATCCGGGTACCGATGTAGCTCTGATCATGGGTATGAGCCAGGTGATCGTCGATGAAGGATTGCTCGATAATGCCTTCATCGAGGAAAACTGCGAGGATTTCGAAGAATTCAGAGAGTCTTTGGAGGATTTTAGCCCCGGCAGAGTGGAGAGGATAACTGGTGTTTCAAGGGAAATAATAGCCGAAGCTGCCAGGATTTATGCCACAAACAAGCCGGCGGCGATCCTCTGGTCTACGGGTATCACTCAGCATTCTCATGGCACCGATAATGTCTTTGCCCTTGTCAATTTGGCGATGCTTACCGGGAATATGGGCAAGCCTTCAGGGGGACTTTATCCACTTTTGGGGGAGAATAACGCTCAAGGTGCCTGCGATATGGGATGCCTGCCCGATTTTTATCCTGGTTACCAAAGGGTAACCGATCCGGGAGTCCGAGGGAAATTTGAGGCTGCTTGGGATGTGGACTTGAATCCCACACCTGGGTTAGCCTTCACCGAGACATGGCAGGCTATCTTGGATGAAAAAATTAAGGCAGTTTACATCATTGGCGTCGATCCTGCATTGAGCATCGCCGGTTCCCAGAGAGTACGTGAGGCTCTTAGGAAAGCGGAATTCGTTGTTGTCCAGGATATCTTCTTTAACGAGACGGCAAAATTTGCCCATGTCGTCCTCCCAGCGGCAAGCTTCGCTGAGAAGGAGGGAACTTTCACCAATACTGAGCGGCGCATTCAGAGAGTGCGCAGAGCAATAGAACCGGTTGGCGATTCACGCCCCGACTGGGAGATCATCTGCGAGCTTGCTAAGAGGCTGGGTGGCAAGGGTTTCGATTTCAGCCATCCCGGTGAGATCGCATCTGAGATTGCCTCAATTGCCCCTCTGTATGGAGGCATGTCTTACGACCGCTTGGAAAATGAGAGCTTGGAACGGCTTCATACCCCTAGTGGCAAGGGTAAATTTAAACCCTTGGAGTTCAGACCTCCAACAGAGGTTCCCGATGTTGAGTATCCTTTGGTTTTGACCACTGAAAGGGTCCTCTACCGTCATGGTGCTTTATCTTGGAAAGTGGAGGGTCTCAACATTTTAAAGGGCAAGGAACTTGTGGAGATAAATCCAAGGGATGCCGCCAACTATGGCATCGGTCATGGCCAGATAGTGCGGATAATCTCTCGGCGGGGGGAGATAAAGGCTGAAGTAAAGGTGACCGATGCTTCTCTACCAGGTGTAATCTCCATGGGTTTTCATTCTATCGAGAGTCCAACCAATGTGCTCACCAATCCCACTCTTGACCCGGTAGCTAAAACGCCGGAATCCAAGGTATGTGCGGTGCGGATTGTTCCACAAACATAATGCCACCTTAAAACCACCCCTGCTATTTGTCAACCATTCTTAAGAACTGTACAATGTAGTCGATGCGGAGGAGTCGCGAGGCAGTAGTAAAAATCTAAGCGACTCCGACTTAATCGGGGTTGAAGATTCTTGAGAGGAAAGAAAATCATATTAATCGATGGAAATAGCTTGGTCTACCGAGCCTTCTACGCCTTACCCACCACTTTGGCTACCTCAGCGGGGCAAATAACAAATGCAGTATATGGATTTTCAAGTATGCTCATCAAGCTCTTGAGGGAGGAAAAGCCCGACGTTGTTTTGGTGGCCTTTGACAGGGGTATGCCCGCTCGAGTCGCTCAATATGAGGAATATAAAGCCCATCGTCCAGAAACTCCGGATGAATTGAAGAGTCAGATACCTCTGGTGAAGGAGGTCCTTGAGGCCCTCAATATCCCCATTTTTGAGATGGAAGGATATGAAGCCGATGATATCCTGGCTACCCTGGCCAAGGAGGCGGAGAGGGAAGGGCATCGGGTACTGATATTAACTGCGGACAGAGATGCCTTTCAGATGGTATCTCCGCGGGTAAAGATCATGACCACTAGAAAGGGAATTTCCAATATAGTCCTCTACGATCGCAAGGCTGTAATCAGCAGATATGGTGTTCCCCCCGAGAGAATCGCCGATTTTTTGGCTCTGAAGGGAGATTCCTCGGATAACATCCCCGGAGTTCCGGGTATAGGCGAGAAAACAGCCGCCAAGCTCATCCAGGAATTTGGCAACCTGGAGGATATTCTGGAGAACGTGGATAGAATCCCGGCGAAAAACCGGGAGGCTCTCAAAAATTATGCGGAGCAAGCCAAGCTCAGTAAGCAATTGGCGATTTTAGATTGCGGTGTTCCCATAGATGTGGATTTTGACCGCTATCGTTTGGGAGGATGGGATGAAAGGAGGGTTCGAGAGGTATTTTCTTCATTGGAGTTCAACACCCTGTTGGAGAGGCTTTTAACCCAAGAGGTTGCTCCTCCCGCGGAGGCCCCTTTAAAGATAGAGGTTAAGATGGTCCTTGATGAAATGACTCTCAAGGATCTCTTAAAACAACTCGATTCAAGCCGAAGATTTGGATTGGAGATAGTTCCCTCTGGAACTCATCCCATCGACTTAAATCTCACGGGTTTGTCCATATCTACAGGGGAAAGGACCTATTACATCCCTTTGGAGGGGAAATTGGGGCAGCTTCCAAAAGCTCTGGTCTTTGGGGAACTTAAGTCCTATCTTGAATCCTCGGATTGGTCAAAGGTCGTCCACGACGGGAAAGTGTTGATACATTGTTTGAGAAATGATGGCATCAATTTGAATGGACTCTCCTTTGATACCTTAATCGCCGCTTATCTTCTTGATCCGGGAAGAGAAATTTATCCTCTTGAGCATCTATGTGGGCGGTATCTCAAATTGAAGATCGCCGAGGAAGAAAACGAGGTGAATGTGGGGCAAAAGGCTTTCGCCATTCTAAAGCTACAACCCATATTCGAGAGGGAACTCAGGGAGAAAGAAATCTGGGAGCTGTGTGAGGGGGTCGAGATGCCACTCCTCTTCGTGCTTGCTCAGATGGAGCTCGGGGGAGTGGGAATCGAGGCGCAAGTTTTGGAATCCTTCTCCTCTGAAGTCGAGGATACCATAAAGACTCTAGAGCAAGAGATCTATGATTTGGCTGGTGAAGAGTTCAACATCAACTCCTCCCAACAACTGGGAACCATTCTCTTTGAGAAATTGAGATTGGAACCTCATCGAAAAACTAAGACGGGTTATTCCACGGATTACTCGGTATTGATCAAACTCGTGGACCGACATCCCATAATTGAAAAACTCCTGCAGTACCGGGAGCTATCGAAGTTAAAATCGACGTATATCGATGCTTTACCCAAACTGGTGCATCCAAGGACGAAAAGGCTACACACCACCTTCAGTCAAGCGATCACCACAACTGGCAGGCTCACAAGCAGCAATCCCAATCTTCAGAATATTCCAATCCGAACCGAACTGGGTTTAAGGATAAGAGAAGCCTTTATCCCCACCAGATCATCGGATCAGCTTCTCGTGGCGGATTATTCTCAAATCGAGTTAAGAATTCTGGCTCATTTGTCCCAAGACCGGGGCTTACTTCGAGCTTTCAGAGAGGGGAGGGATATTCATCTGACTACAGCTTGCGAGGTATTTGGAGTAAGACCCGAAGATGTTGATCCTTTAATGCGAAGGGCCGCCAAGGCAGTGAACTTCGGTATTGTGTACGGCATAAGTCCTTATGGTCTTTCCGAGCAGCTGGGAATATCAAAAGATGAGGCAAAGGTCTATATCGATAGATATTTTGAGAGATATCCATCGGTGCGTGAATTTATTGACAAGGTCATCGCCGATGCTTATCGTGATGGTTACGTAAAGACCTTGATGAAGAGACGGAGATATCTACCCGAACTTAAGAGCAGCAACTATCGGATTAGGAACTTCGGTGAAAGGTTGGCGATAAATACCACCATCCAAGGGAGTGCCGCCGACATCATAAAGCTGGCCATGATCCAGCTGGACAGGGAATTTGGCGAGAGGGGACTCCGCACCCGAATGGTTCTGCAGGTGCACGATGAGTTGATATTCGAAGTGCCAGAGGATGAGAGGAAGGCTGCACAAAATCTGGTGCGTGAGGTGATGGAAAATGTCTATCCCCTGGATGCGAAGTTGAAAGTGGATATATCCATGGGTCCCAACTGGAAAGAGGCGAAGGAATAAGCTGTACAAAAATAAATTTTGCCAAAGTAAATAATGTACAGTTAT
>JBFMAG010000148.1 GCA_040755895.1 Actinomycetota bacterium
GAGAATGAGCGTCAAGTTCGCCATTCGAGGTGAAAAACAGGGACACATCGGGACCAAAGAAGTTCCAAGGGTCAAGCCCCTGCCCGAACAATCCTGTAGCTTCCTTAATCCCAAGTATACCTTCGATTCCTTCGTTATTGGGGCGGGTAATAGATTTGCCCATGCCGCTGCTCTGGCCGTCGCCGAAAAACCATCTCAGGCCTATAACCCGCTTTTCATCTACGGTGGCGTCGGGCTCGGGAAAACCCATCTTCTTCAAGCCATCGGCCACTATGTCGCGCGCCACTATCCGCATTTGAAAGTGAAATATGTCTCCTCCGAGAAGTTCACCAATGACTTCATCAACTCGATCAGGGACAAGGATAAAATAGTTGGATTCCAAAAAAGATATAGGGATAACGATGTCCTTTTGGTCGACGATATCCAATTTTTAGAGAACAAAGAGGCCACTCAGGAAGAGTTCTTCCACACCTTCAACACCCTATACGAGGCAGGTAAGCAGATTGTAATCTCCAGTGATCGGCCTCCTAAAGACATAGCTACACTTGAGGCTAGGTTAATATCCCGGTTCGAATGGGGTCTTATAACCGACATCCAGCCACCGGACTTGGAGACAAGGATAGCCATCCTCCGCAAAAAGGCAGAGATACAAAGTTTGGAGATTCGCGATGAGGTTTTGGAGTACATAGCTTCAAAGATACAGTCCAATATCAGGGAGTTGGAGGGGGCACTGATTAGAATCATCGCTTACTCATCTTTAACTAAGAGCGAGATAAACCTGGGTCTTGCCCAAGAAGTACTGAAGGATATTTTCCCCGATGGTGAAAGCAGACCAATAACCATTCAAACCATTCAAGAAGAGGTATGTAAATACTATAACATCTCAAAGTTTGAATTGATAAGTGATAAAAGGTCACAGTCAATTGTCTATCCTAGACAAATCGGAATGTATTTAGCTCGGGAATTGACCGATTTGTCCTTACCAAAAATCGGGGAGAAATTTGGTGGAAGAGATCACACCACGGTATTGCATGCAAATTTGAAAATTGAAAAGCTCATCAACGAACAACGAGAGGTGTATAACCAAATACAGGAGCTAACAAATAGGATTAAACAGAAGACTTAATAAAGTTGTTTATTAGTTGTGTATAGAATGGTGAAAGGTGGGGAAAATTATTTTTTCTTCAAATCTTTAAGAATATTTTCATAGTTTTATCAACAAGCTACATTTCCATGGAGAGCTCTTATAAAGAGAATAATTCAACATATCCACAGAAATTATATCAATAAGATACTTTGAGATATACTAAGTACAAATAGTAAATCTATATTGCGGAGGGGGAATTCAAAATTGAGAATTAGAACCGCAAAAAGCAATCTTCTTGAAGCTGTACAAACAGCTTCAAGGGCAGTCTCGACCAGAAGTACATTACCCATCTTAAGTGGTATACTCCTTCGAACTCCTCATGTATCCGAAGGGCAGGGAGATAAGCTCTTTCTATGCTCAACAGATCTTGAGATTTCCATAAAATGTGAGGTCGATGTCACTGTACAATCCCCAGGCTCGATTGTCATTCCCGCTAGATTACTCACCGATATCATAAGAAATCTACCCGAGGCTACAATCGAGATGCATTTAGACTCCTCCAACCAGCTGAATATAACCTGTGGAAAATCCAAGTTTCTAATTAGAATTTTATCCCCTGAGGATTTTCCAAGATTTCCTGAGATCATACCAAAGGATGATTTCACCATCGAACCGGGAATATTATTGAATGTAATAAGGCAGGTTATTAAGGGTGTATCACGCGATGAGACCAGGCCGGTGCTCACAGGAGTCTTGGTAAATATTAAAGGAAACAGACTCAAAATGGTGGCCACCGATGGTTATAGATTGGCGGTAAGAGTTGCTGAAACGGGATCTTCATACGAATCTGATGACACAGAAAATCGAGAGAATGATGTGCTAAATGCAATCATTCCAGCGAGAACTCTTGATGAGCTAACTAAGATAATCTCCTCCCATCAGGATGAAATCAGCGAGGTAGGCATTAAAGCCACAGAAAATCAAATAATATTCAATTCAAACGTATCTACTAAAGCTGCTACGGACCGGAAGATAACTTTAATTTCCCGCTTAATAGAAGGGCAATTTCCTAACTACCAGCAACTCCTGCCGGAGGGCTACGAGCTACGGCTGGAAATAGAAAGGGACCAGTTTATCAATGCTTTGAGACGAGTCTCTCTCCTAGCGCAGAACAACCCAGTCAAGTTAAAAATAGATGATGAGCAAATGAAGATTTCCGCCATGACGTATGATGTCGGAGAAGCCATGGAGGAGATCGAGGTTAAAAATAGTGGTGGCGGAATGGAGATCGCCTTCAATCCTCAGTTTCTTCTCGATGGTCTGGTGAGTGTTGGGGAGGAAAAGGTAGCCTTTGAGATGACGAGCCCCATAAAACCCGCTCTTTTGAAGCCCTCCGGACCCGAGAATTTTCTGTATTTAATCATGCCCGTTCGATTAAGTTAAACCCGTTCGATTAAATTAAATTCAGTGGAAGAAGTCTTCTTAAAGAAGGGCACGAAGCTCGATCAGTTTTTAAAATTCTCTAATGTGGCCTCTACGGGCGGAGAGGCCAAGATCTTGGTCAAGAGCGGACGGATTAAAGTCAATGGTTATGTAGAGCTAAGAAGGGGCTACAAACTCAAACAGGGAGATGTAGTGGAAGTCGAAGGAGTTGGCTCCTTTTTTATTTGTTTTACCGAGAAGTGAGTGGGATGCATTTAAAAGCGATAGACCTCTTGAATTACAGGAACTACACAGAGCTCGGTTTGAATTTTTCACCCTCTCTCAATATCATCCTGGGGAACAATGCCAAAGGGAAGACGAATATTTTGGAGGCCATCCATCTTTTATCTTTGGGGAAGTCGCACAGAACCCGCTTAAATAGGGAACTAATCAACTGGGAGGCAACCTTTTCCTGTATCAGGGGGAAGGCAATGAAGGAGGGGAAGGAAACCTGCGTAGAGTTGATGATCGGAGAGGATGGTTTAAGCAGGATAAAAATAAATGGGGCGCTTAAGAGGAGAGTAGGCGATTTGATCGGCCACATAAACGTCGTTCTCTTTTGCCCTGAAGACCTAAAAATCGTCAAGGAGGGTCCGGAGTGGCGGAGAGGCTTCATCGATGATGTCATTAGCCCAGTCCATCCACAATACTACTTTTGGAGGCAGCGGTATTTGAGGGTGCTCAGGCAAAGGAATGCCCTCCTCAAACAAATTGCCATGCAACAGCGGCACCCAACTGCTCTCGATGTGTGGGATAAACATTTAATTGAGACCGGGACACGGATCATAATTCAAAGAGAGAGGATAATAAAAAGGCTATGCAAATATAGCAATGAAGCATATAGAAGGATGACCGGGGGAAAGGAGGGGGACAATCTACACCTAACCTATCTTTGCGAATTGATCGAGGATGAGCCGACCCTGGGGAAGATAAAGAACCACTTCGAATTGGAGCTTGAGGGGAAGAGAGAGTTGGAAATCGAGAGAGGGATGACCCTGGTTGGACCCCACCGAGATGACCTCTTAATCCAGGTAAACGGGGTTGATATGAGAACCTTTGGATCTCAGGGGGAGCAGAGAACATCCTCCCTGGCCTTAAGGCTCGGTCAATGGGAGCTCATTAGGGAGGAGACAAAGGATTTCCCCATCCTTCTCCTAGACGACGCCCTGTCCGAGCTCGATGAGAAGAGGCGAACATTTCTCATGGAGATGATCGAAGAAGATGCACAAACCATAATAACCAGCACAAACCTGGGTTATTTCGCACCACAGCATCTCAAAGACGCCAACCTCTTCAGAATAGAGGGAGAACAGGTGAGTCGGGATGTTTAAATCCATCCGGGAAATTTTAAACGAAACCATGGACAACCTTAAAATAAAGAAGAAAATTGAGCAAGGCCTGAGCTTAACCATTTGGAGCAGGGTGGTTGGAGAGGAGATTTTCCATAATGCCCGACCCTACCTCATCAAAAATGGAATTTTATTCGTTTCCACAACATCTCCCATGTGGGCTCATGAACTGAGCTTCATCAAGCCGGACCTACTCAGAGCCCTCAATAATTACCTGAAGAAGGAGGTAGTTAAGGACATTAGATTCCAACCTAAGGGGGTGGATGAGGCGAAAGGCTTCACCGATTCGAATTTGGGGGAAGCAGGCATGGGGCACGGAGACCCCCTACGGGTCTGTGGGACGCCCGGGGAGATAGAACTCTCCGAAAGCGATATAAAGGAGATTGAAGCCGCCGTTAAAGCCGTATCCGACGAAAGACTAAGAGGGAAACTCACGAAAATCTTAATTTTGGATAAAAAGTTCAACATATCCCGATTGCGGAGGGGGTTTAAGCCCTGCACCAAGTGCGGGAGGCTTTACAAACCGGAGCCCACTGGTCCAGGCAGCTCCACCTGCCGGACGGGCAGGGAGAGAAGTTTATGTACGCTTTGTATTTTAAGCGAAAAATAGCCAAGACCAGCCCAAACATGATATAATAAGCTCATCTTGTGCTCCAGCAGCCATTTTAAAGTTCAAAGTAAGGCGGAAAGGAGATATCGGTGAAAAAAGAAAACCCGTCTAGAAAATTCACTTATACCGCCAAAGATATCACCGTGCTTGAGGGCCTAGAAGCGGTGCGCAAGCGCCCAAGTATGTACATCGGGAGTACGGGACCGCGGGGGCTTCACCACCTGGTCTACGAGGTCGTCGACAATAGCATAGACGAAGCCCTGGCGGGTTTCTGCCGGAACATTAAGGTGACCATTCACCCCAACAATTCGGTGAAGGTCATTGACGACGGGAGGGGTATTCCCGTAGAGAATCTCCCAAAATATAATCGACCCGCCGTGGAGATAGTTCTCACCTACCTCCATGCTGGAGGAAAATTTGGAGGCAAGGGCTATAGGGTCTCCGGGGGGCTTCATGGTATCGGGCTTTCCGTGGTCAATGCCCTGTCAAAGTGGCTACTCGTGGAAGTCAGAAGAGGCGGCAAAATCTTCCAACAAAGATATGAACGCGGAAAACCTGTAACTGACCTTAAAGCCGCTGGTAAATGTAAAAGCACCGGGACGACCATAACCTTCCTTCCAGACGATGAGATTTTCGAAGAAATGGATTTTAAATTCGACACAATAGCCCAGAGGATGAAGGAAACGGCCTTCCTGACCAAGGGACTTAAAATCGAGCTCATCGATGAGCGCGTCGATCCCCCAGAACGAGCCCGATACATTTATCACGGCGGAATAATTGACTTCGTGAAACACCTCAACGCCAATAAAGATCCTCTCCACAAGAAGGTAATTTACTTTGAGTCCATGGGAGATGGCGCTCACGTCGAGGTTGCCATGCAATACAATATGGGATATACCGAAAGCATCTTCACCTTCGCCAATAATATCAACACCCATGAGGGCGGGACACATCTCATCGGTTTTAAAAATGCCCTGACCAGGACGATAAATGATTATGCCAGGGCGAAGGGCTTTCTCAAGGAAAAGGAGGAGAATCTATCCGGGGAAGATATCCGCGAGGGGCTCACGGCGATCGTCAGCGTCAAGCTCCTGGAACCACAGTTTGAGGGACAAACTAAAACCAAGCTGGGAAATACGGAGATCAGAAGTTTTGTGGAAAATACTGTAGCCACAAAGCTGGGGGAGTTTTTAGAGGAGAACCCGAAGGAAGCCAAAGCCATCGTGAGCAAAGCCATCGCCGCTGCTCGGTCCAGGGAGGCGGCAAGAAAGGCGAGGGAACTCACCCGCCGCAAGAGTTTTTTGGAGACCACCTCGCTCCCCGGGAAGCTGGCTGACTGTTCCTTGAGAGACCCCGCCCTAACTGAAATATTCCTCGTGGAAGGAGATTCCGCGGGAGGTTCGGCAAAACAGGCTAGGGATAAGAGCTTCCAGGCGATCCTCCCCCTGAAAGGGAAAATCCTCAACGTAGAAAAGGCTCGCTTGAACAAAATCCTGAATAATGATGAGATCCAGGCTATAATCACCGCTCTGGGAACGGGAATTGGAGAGGATTTCGATATCAACAATGCCAGGTATCGCAAGGCCATAATCCTAGCCGATGCTGACGTTGATGGTGCCCACATCAGGACGTTGATTTTGACCTTTTTCTACCGCTACATGCTTCCGCTCATTGAAGCAGGCTACGTTTATATCGCCCAACCTCCTCTTTACAAGGTCTGTTATAACAATACGGATTATTACGCCCATAGCGAAGTCGAGCTAAATAAATTGCTTAAGAAAGTGGGGAGGGGAGCCAGCGTCCAGCGATATAAGGGATTGGGAGAGATGAACCCACAGCAGCTCTGGGAGACGACCATGAATCCTAAGACCCGTACCCTTCTTAAGGTAACCCTCGAGGATGCCATCCTGGCGGATGAGATTTTCACTACCCTCATGGGCGATAAGGTCGAGCCCAGAAGGGAATTCATCCAGAAATACGCCAAAGATGTAAGGTTTTTGGATATATAAACCGGCGGAATCTAGGAATTAAAACCCATTTTTGGGAGATGGTTTTTGCATGCCGGAAAACCGAGCCCTATCTGAAAATTTGGCCAAGAAGCTCATTCCCAGAGAAATTGAAGAGGAGATGAAGAGCTCGTATATAGATTACGCCATGAGCGTAATCGTGGGTAGAGCTCTACCCGATGTCCGCGATGGGCTCAAGCCGGTGCATCGTCGTATCCTATATGCCATGTACGATATGGGAATGACCCCCGGTAGGCCATACAAAAAATGCGCCCGCATTGTCGGGGAGGTCTTGGGTAAATACCATCCCCATGGAGATATGGCCGTTTACGATAGCCTCGTTCGAATGGCTCAGGATTTTTCCTGTCGATACGAACTCATCGACGGGCATGGCAACTTCGGATCCGTCGATGGGGATAGCCCAGCTGCCATGCGCTACACAGAGGCCAGGCTATCCTCCCTGGCTATGGAGCTCCTCCGAGATATCGATAAGAACACCGTGGACTCCGTTCCCAACTTCGATGATACCCTAACAGAACCCGCCGTTTTGCCCTCTCGATTTCCAAATTTGTTGGTAAATGGATCTTCGGGCATCGCCGTGGGTATGGCCACGAATATTCCCCCTCACAATTTAGGAGAGGTCATAGATGGGATAATCATGACCATCGATAATCCGGGGGTAACCACCGGTGAGCTAATGAGGGTGATAAAGGGACCGGACTTCCCCACGGGGGGAATGATCATGGGCAGAAAGGGGATAAGGGATGCCTATGAGACCGGACGCGGGAGCATAAGGGTGAGGGGAAAGGCGTGCGTGGAAAAAGTTAAAGGAGGAAGAGCGCGCATAGTCATCACCGAAATCCCCTTCCAGGTCAATAAAGCTCGGCTCGCGGAGAAGATCGCCGAGTTGGTCAGGGAGAGAAAACTACAGGAGGTAATCGATCTCAGAGACGAATCAGACAGAAGTGGTATGCGCCTGACCCTGGAGCTCAAACGCGAGGCCATTCCCCAGGTCGTCTTGAATAAACTGTATAAACACACCCAAACCGAGGTCACCTTCGGGGTAATCATGCTCGCCTTGGTAAATGGTGTTCCAAGGACTTTAAACCTGGTGGAAATCATCAGGCACTATATCGATCATCAAAGGGAAGTTGTGATCCGACGCACCAGGTTCGAATTGGACAAGGCGGAAACCAGAGCCCACATCCTCGAAGGCTTACTCGTAGCCCTCAAAAATTTGGATGAGGTAATAAGGATCATTCGCCGATCCAAAACCGCTGAGCAAGCCAAGAAGAGATTAATCCAAAAGTTCAGGTTAAGCCCGGAGCAATCCCAGGCTATTTTGGATATGAGGCTTCAGCGATTGGTCGCTCTGGAACGGGAGAAGATCGAAACCGAGCACAAAGAACTTCTGGCTAAGATAGAACATTTGAAGGGTATTCTGGCCGACGAGAGGAAGGTGCTCGAACTCATAAAAAAAGAGCTCCAAGAGATAAGGAAGAGACACAGCGATGAGCGGCGGACTCGAATCAGCAGTGTTGCTCCCCAGTTGAGCATCGAAGATCTCATCGCGGAGGAGGAGATGGTCGTAACCATCACCCATTCCGGATATGTGAAGCGCCTCCCCGTGGCCACCTATAGAAAACAGCGACGGGGCGGAAAGGGAGTCCTGGGGATGAATTTAAAGGAGGGCGACTTCGTTGAACACCTCTTCATCTCCTCAACCCATCACTATGTTCTATTCTTCTCAAATAAAGGGAAAGTCTACCGGCTCAAAGTTCATGAGCTCCCCCTGGGCTCGCGCACCTCAAAAGGGCAGTCGATCGTGAACATCCTTCCCTTCCGCACCGATGAGAGGATAGCCGCGGTCATTGCCACCAGGGAATTCGATGAGGATAGATACGTGATCATGGCCACCAAGAGGGGACTTGTGAAAAAAACTCGCCTGAGGGAGTATGATACTACCCGAAGGGATGGAATTATTGCTATTATTTTAAGGGGCGAAGATGAACTCATCAGCGTAAAGCTCACAAAGGGGGAAGAAGACGCCATCCTGGTGACCAGGAACGGGCAGGCCATAAGGTTCAGCGAGAAAGATGTAAGGCCCATGGGACGTGCGGCAAGCGGGGTGAGGGGAATAAGACTTAAGCCCGGCGATGAGGTTTTGGGCATGGATATCGCCATTGAGAATGTAGATTTATTCGTGGTCACAGAGCATGGCTATGGAAAGAGAACCCCCATCTTTAAATATCCCCGACAAGGCAGAGGGGGGAAGGGAGTAAGGACCCTAAAGACCGTTTCCACCAGAGGGAAGCTAGCTGGAGTCAAGGTGGTCAAAGAGGATCATGAACTGATGGTGGTATCAAGCGAGGGCAATGTGATTAGGGTTCCAGCGAGGGGAATTCCAAGACAGGGAAGGAACACACAGGGAGTAAAGATCATGAACTTGGGAGGCGAGGATAAGGTAAGCGCTTTAGCAAAGGTAGTGGTAAGCAAGGGCAAGAATAGGAGGAAACAGTGAAGCCCTTTGAAATTCTAGATCACACGGCGGACATCGGTCTTAAAGCCTATGGCACAACCCTCAAAGAAGCCTTCGAGAATGCTGCAATGGGTATGTTTTCCATCATGACGGACCTCGACAAGGTACAACCAAAGGAAACCTTTAAGGTGGATATCGCCGCGGAGGACAGAGAGACCCTCCTTGTGGAGTGGTTGAATGAGCTCCTCTATCTTTTCGATGTCGAACGGATCCTCTTCAACCGATTCGAGATAACCGATTGGGATGAGCGGCATTTTCTCAAAGCTACGATTCAGGGCGAGCAGATAGACCTGAACCGTCACGACATCGAAATTCAAATTAAGGCCTGCACTTATCATATGTTGAAAGTGGAAAGGAACGAAATTTGGACGATACAGGTAATCTTCGACGTCTGATTGGATGATAATCGTCATCGACAAAGTTGGGAGGGTAATTAATGGCTGGAGTGTGGGAAAAGGTTAATCCGTATTGTTACAAGATATCACAGACCTACCGCAAGGGAATGCGAGTTCCCGGCATCATTTATGCTGACGATGAGCTGATCCACATGGCGGAGAGAGACAGGGCGTTAGAACAAGTCATAAACGTGGCTTTCCTTCCGGGCATCGTAAAGGCCTCCTATGCCATGCCCGACATTCATTGGGGCTATGGATTCCCCATCGGAGGAGTAGCGGCCATGAATGTTGAAAGTGGAGTAATCTCCCCAGGCGGAGTGGGGTACGATATCAGCTGCGGCGTCAGGCTCTTAAGAACAAACCTGATCGCCAAGGATGTTTTGCCTATGATGGGTTCCCTGATGCACGAACTTTCCAGGAATATCCCCAAGGGCGTGGGGAGCAGAGGCAAGATTAAGGTTAGCCGGAGGGAAATGGAAGAGCTCATGACCAAGGGTGTTAAGTGGGCCATAAGGAAGGGCTATGGTTGGGAGGAGGATGCAGAGTTCACGGAAGAGGGAGGATGCCTTCAGGGGGCTGATCCGAGCAAGGTTAGCAGTCGAGCCTTTCAAAGAGGCCTCGATCAACCCGGTACCCTGGGGGCGGGAAATCACTTCTTAGAGACCCAGGAGGTTGTCGAGGTCTACGACGAGAGGTTAGCCGACGCCCTCGGCTTATATAAGGGTCAACTTACGGTGATGATCCATTCCGGTTCTCGGGGAGTGGGACATCAAATTTGCACCGACTACATCAAGGTCATGGATAGGGCAGTCAGAGAATTTGGAATCGATTTGCCTGACAGACAGCTCGGTTGCGCTCCCATCACATCCCAGGAGGGGAAGGACTACTATGCTGCCATGGCCTGTGCCGTTAATTATGCCCTGACGAATAGGCATTGCCTGGCCCACTGGGTCAGGCAATCATTCGAATACATCTTCAGGAAAAGCGCCCAATCTTTGGGGATGGGTGTGGTTTACGATGTCTCTCACAACATCGCCAAATTTGAGGAGCACGAAGTCGATGGCAGGAAGATGAAGCTCTGCGTGCACAGAAAGGGAGCCACCAGAGCCTTCGGGCCGGGTCATCCGGATATACCCAAGGTTTACCGAGATATTGGACAACCCGTGATCATCCCCGGGGATATGGGGACTTGCTCTTACGTGCTGGTGGGTACCGCAAGGGCGATGACCGAGGTCTTCGGTTCAACTTGCCATGGAGCCGGTCGTGTTATGAGCAGGAGCAAGGCAAAGAGGCAGATTCGAGGGGACATGCTCAAACGAGAGCTGGAGGAGAAGGGAATCGTGATAGTGGCTGGGCATATCTCTCTACTCGCAGAAGAGGCCCCTCAAGCCTACAAGGATGTGAGCAAAGTGGTGGAAATTTGCCACGGAGCCGGTCTGTCCAAGAAGGTGGCAAAGTTAAAACCGCTTGGAGTTTTAAAGGGTTAAAACCATTTCAAGTAGTGTAATGAGTACTGATAGATGGACAATCATTTTCTGGATCTCCTTAATTACCCTGGTGCTTTCAATCTTGCTGGCACCCCGTGGGTGCTCATCCGTTAAGGGAAATGCCGAAATCGATTTGAAGGGGAACCTCTCCATAAATTTAGTTTCCGATCAATCCATCTCCCCGAAGGCGCAGAAAAGAATTCGGAGCGAACTCCTCCTCCAAAATTTCATTGAAAAGGACTGGGCCTTTATAACCTTTTACGAGTGCAATGTAGAGGCTGATTTAACGTCCTTTCCGATGCAGCAAGAGGCTCCGATATTTCTGACCATCAAGGTTCCCGGTGAAATTACCTCCTCAAATGCGCAAAGGATCGAAGGCAACACAGCCATTTGGGGTCTGAACCTGGGACATAGCTACGACCTTAAACTAACCTCGCGTCACATTCGCTGGTGGCTGGTAGTGTTAGTTGCTTTATCCATTATTTCTCTGATTTCAAGCTGGTTCGCTCTCAGGAGGGGCTAAAATAGGGTGGGTTGATCGAATTCTTCAGTTTTACTCTTGAGCTGGTTTGAGAAATGGTGGGCTTTGCGAGCGGGCTCCGGAAGCCGATATCCCTGACAACACTTGAGCACGAAATCCACGGCTGTGGGCAGGTCTATTTTGAATCCTATGGAAACGAAGACTGGTTCCACGTCTTTTCTCGTTCGAACTACGGCCCCTATTTCTCTCTCATCCTTTATTAAAGGAGAGACCGATCCCCTCTCTCGTCCTGGCTCATCATATTCTCCCACTAAAACTGTTTTGGCCACGCCGATGGAGGGTTTATCCAAAAGCATGCCCATATGCGTGGCAATTCCTATTCCTCTGGGATGGGCAATTCCTTGACCATCGAACATCACTAAATCCGGCTCCCGTTCTATCTGTTCGAAAGTCTTTATTAGTGCTGGACCTTCTCGAAAGACTAAAAGACCGGGCACATAGGGGAAAGTCGCGGGGAGGATTGCTTCTTTCTCTTCTAATATTTGAAGCTCCGGAAAGGAGAAGACGATAACCGCTGCATAAATCATATTTTCTTTTTTAGAGTAGGAAACATCTGCTCCGGCGATTTTTTTAACGCCGGATATTTCGGGGGCATTTTCCATCACGATCCTGCTCCGCAGATGATTTTGAATCTGCATGGCTTCCTTTGGACTCACGTTCCAGGGGTGAAGCTTAAGAACTTTCATATCTCTTCCTCAAATTCGAATTCAAAATTTCCTTGAAAGCGGGAACACATGAAACGAAGTGATTTTTAGATCCTCCTACGAATCTGCAGGACTGCCTGGGGCAGCTACTCTTTAAAGTCCTCGGGGCTGACGTGATCCAAAAATTCTCTAAATCTTTGGATCTCCTCTTCTTCCCCGGCCTCACTGACTATGGAGGCTTTTTGCATCACCTTTTCGGAGGCGAAAATGGGTACTTTCACTCGTACCGCTAAAGCGATGGCATCGCTCGGTCGGGCATCAATTTCAAAACAGCAAGAATTCCTGATTAAATGTATGCGTGCGTAGAACGTTCCTTCTTTAAGATCGTTAATGACAATGCGGGTTACCTTGGCATTCAAGCTTTCAATCACCGATTTTAAGAGGTCGTGAGTGAGGGGGCGGGAGGGTTTTATTCCTTGAATTTCCATGAGTATGGAAGTGGCTTCAAACTGTCCGATCCAAATGGGAAGGAATTTCTTCGCTTCTATATCTTTTAGGATTATTACCGGTTGATTCGTTATAGCATCCAAGTTCACTCCATGCACCTGCATCTCCAACATAATAACCACTCCAAAATTTATATACCCAAATTGCCTCGTTTGTAAATCAAAGCATAACAGAAAAAATGGTTTTTTAAAACCCCGAAATGGGAATTGATAGCGTTCTAACAATTGGTGATTCGCCCTTCGGAAC
>JBFMAG010000149.1 GCA_040755895.1 Actinomycetota bacterium
AAGAATCGATGCCTTAAGGGAAGAATTGGCATTGGATAAAAGCCTAAGAGAGGAAATGGAGGCAAAGGAGGTAGTCAACGTCTAATGCCGGGCTTCTCGTTTTTACAGGAAACAAAGGACTTGACCAAACACCAAGTCTAGTCACAAACACCTGTTAAATATGTCCATGAATAATTGTCATGGTTCTTTTGCTATCTCTTATATCGTAATTTCCAAAAAACTTTAGTTTTTCACTATCTATTATTTATTGTTTAAGGCAAGATCATCCAAAGAGGGGTGGACTGGAGGCTCCCATCGGAGACTCCAGAAAATGACTTTTGCATTTTCTTGAAACAATCGTAAAAATTAAAAACTTCAGGTAAATCGGCAGATATGTCAAAATATCTGTGAGTGGTGCTCATGAACCATTCATTATCCTTCTTCTGTTTTTTCTAGGAACTCTAAAATGTATCGCTCAAATTTGCGAAAATCTTCAATTTTGCCTGTATATTCATAAACCCTTTTTCGGTCTATTTTCAGATATTCGTGGACTAAAATGTTGCGGAATCCAGCCATAGGTCTAATTTCCTTGGTAAACTCCATGGGTATAATGCGATGCTCTCCTAAAGCAATAATTGCCTCCCCGCCTTCGGCACGAGGTAAATTCTTCTGAGCCAGTATATAGTGAGTGACATCGAGAACGCACTCGATGGATAATTGTAGACATCTCTCAGCTAATTTGTACGTCTCAGGAGAACTAATAAACTTCTCTTTTTCGATCTTTGATAATTTTTCCAATATAGCGAGATTGTCTTCCAGCTCTTTGAACCGATCGAGGATGATTTCCTTGTTCATTAAAATGCTACTCCTTTAGGCGATTCTTTAATGCCATTTCGTAAAAGCGAGATTTAGCCTTATAGTCCCCGTATTCACGCAAGGTTTTCATCTCAAAGGCAATCCGTTCTTCATTTGATGACGCATAAATTGCTCTTCCTTCTTTTATCACTTCATATCTTAAAAGTGGATTGGCGGAATTTAACGGTGTTACTTGGATTGGCAAATTTGGGTGGTTTTTGGTGAGCTCATTCTTAAAGCTCTCGGCGATCTCCATCTCTTTGATTATATCAGGGCTCTCCAAATTGATGAGAATAGCGATGTCGATATCCTGGAAATTCTTATCTCCTCGAACGTAGGAACCAAAAAGGTAGACCAACTGGATATCCAATTTTTCGCATATTTTCTCCTCAATCCTTAGTGAGACTTTTCTTTTCACCATTCTTTTTCACCTGACCTGAGGGATTATACCATATGGATTATACCATGTTAGGAGAGTTTCATGCGATGATAAAAAACTGCTCTCCTTGGTGCAGAGGGGATGATTGGCGGGCAGGATCAGGATTAGTTCATGTAACATATCTTCGAAAAGATGTCCAAGGTTTCCCAAAAACTTCAGGTAAATCGGCAGATATTGTCAAATATCTCCGTGAATGAGGTCCATGAACCATTTTTACCACGGAGATAAATTACTGCGGAGATAAGGGATTAATGAATCTTTCTAGTAACAGCGAACCTCCATGTTCGATGGGAAATTGCTATCTTAGGATATGTTTAACGAATTCTTTTTGGATGCGGGTAAAGAGCCTCCTCTGGTCGTAGACGAGATAGAGGTCTCTATGGAGATCGATGTCCTTCAGCGTAATCGTCTTTATCGTTCCCAGACGAAGAGCTTTTTCAGCTGCCCATCGGGAGATGACGGAAATCCCCAATCCTCCCTCCACGGCGGAAAGCACCGCTTGCGTACTGCCAAGTTCAATGACCACGTTAAAGTCATCCAGTGATAGATCCAGCTTTTCAAGGACTTTTTCGAAAGACTTTCGTGTGCCAGATCCCACCTCTCGCACGATGAAAGGTTCTCTCAATATCTCTTTCACGCTCATGCTTTCTTTAGTACAAAGGGGATGATTGGCGGGCAGGATCAAGATTAGTTCATCCGTGGCAAGCTTGGTCAATTTGAAATTTTCTTTGGGAATATAAGCTCCTATGAATCCTATATCGATCTCGGCATTTACCAATTTCTCCACTATTTGCTCTGAATCTTCTATTTGAAGGGTGAGTTCAACGTTGGGAAATTTCTCTTTAAAACCCCCCAAGATTTTGGGGACTACATATTCCCCGGGGATGGTACTCGCCCCCAATTTCAGCCGCCCTCTTAAGCCCCCTTTAAGTTCATCTATGGATTGCTCAAGCGATTCGTTTGCTCTCAAAATTTCCCTGGCGAATCGCTGAAAAATCTCTCCAGCTTCGGTCAGTCTGACCTTGGGTCCGGTTCGATCCAACAGTACTTCTCCGTAGGTTTTCTCTATGGCTTGTATTTGAAAACTTATGGCGGGCTGAGAGAGGTTGAGAACTTTTGCCGCTTCGGAGAAGCTTTTCTTTTCCACCACCGCCAGAAAGGTTTTGAAGTAACTGATATTCATATCGATTCTTCTCCTAAAATAGCTGAGGGGACATTATTCCCGCTCTCATTCTAAGTCCGCCTAAGGCGGGCGAAGAATCTCAATTCTAATGAGATCCTTCGTCACTTCGCCCTGAAACCAGATGGTACAGGGCTTCGCTCCTCAGGATGAAGGTGGATTTATGACCCATCTTCAAATAGCTTGTGTTATTAAAATTCTTTATAATTATTTAAAATCCTTCAATAATTTTAGAGGAAAGGGCAGATTTTTATTGAATCTAGGCGAAGACGGTTTGAACGACGAAGGGAATCATATGTCAGAGGAGTATGTGGTTATCTTTCATTCCACGCATCATGCCCTGCGGGCGGAGAAGATTTTGAAGGGAAGTAAGCTCCAGACCAAGATGATACCCCTTCCCCGTAAATTCTCAGCCGAATGTGGATTGGCGCTAAAGATAAGTAGCGAAATAAAATCCCTGGTGGAGAAGATTCTCTCCTCTCACGAGGTGGAATATAAGGGCATCTATAGGTTGGATTAAAAAGCTGAATTGAAGGATTATTTGTGGTATGTTTTTACTTGAAAAAGAGAAGACGCATGAAATTATGGCTTTTGACCAAGTAGGGTCTCTTTTCCACTTATTTTCCCACTTATATATTTTAATATGCCAAGGGGCGGGGGGAGAGAATGGTCAAAATAATACCCATTGAAATAGGCGATGTAGTAAAGATGAAGAAATCCCATCCCTGCGGGTCAAATGAGTGGGAAGTGACGAAATTGGGAATGGATATCGGACTCAAGTGCCTAGGCTGTGGGAGGAAAGTGCGACTCATGCGCTCGAAGTTCGATCGTAGGTTTAGAGGTTATATCAGAAGGATACGAGAAAGTGAGGAAGTGAAGGAGTGAGGAAGTGAGAGACTCGAATCACTTGAATCACTTCCTCACTTGAATCACTAGGGGTATTATGCAGGTTGGTATCGTGGGACTTCCCAATGCGGGAAAAACTACTCTATTCAATGCTCTGACCAAGGCGGGAGCCGAGGTGGCGGATTACCTGTTTACAACCACCTCTAAAAATGTGGGGATCGCCGAGGTTCCTGACGATAGGTTGCACAAGATTTCGGATATCGTGAAGCCTCAAAGGATAATTCCTGCGACCATAAAATTTGTGGACGTCGCTGGATTGGTTCGGGGAGCCAGCAAGGGTGAGGGCTTGGGCAATCAATTCTTAAGTTATATTCGAGAAGCCGATGTCTTAGTTCACGTGGTGAGATGTTTTAAGGACGAGAATATCGCCCACGTGGATGGAGAGCTCCATCCCCTCATCGATATAGAAAACGTTAATTTGGAGCTTATACTAGCCGATCTCGAAATCGTGGAAAGACAGATTGGGCGAGTGGCCAAACATGTGAAGGCTGGGGAGAGGAAATACAGGGAAGAAATGGAGGTACTGGAGAGGGTAAAGGATGCTTTGCAGAGGGGCATTCCCGTGCGAAACGTTGATTTGACCTCGGAGGGGAGGCGGATTTTATCTTCCCTTAATCTGCTCACCGCCAAGCCAGTTGTCTACGTGGCCAACATTTCTGAGGAAGGAATACCCGGCGGAGGGGATCCGTTGGCGAAACAGGTTCTTGACCAGGCTCGATCGGAGGGGGTGGAGGCCGTCGTCATCCCAGCGAAGCTCGAAGCCGAGATCGCCGAGCTCCCCAACGATGAGGCTAAGACCTTTCGAGAAGAGATGGGACTCAAGGAATCCGATCTCAATAGGCTGATACGCATATGCTATGAGCTTTTGGGTCTGATCACTTTCTTCACGATAGTCTCGAATGAATGTCGTGCCTGGACGGTGAAGAGGGGCACAAAAGCTCCTCAGGCAGCTGGAAAGGTTCACACCGATATGGAGAAAGGTTTTATAAAAGCAGAGGTTGTTTCCCATAAGGATTTGGTAAGGGATGGTTCCCTTCACGCCGCTCGCGAGCATGGACACCTTCTTTTAGAGGGAAGGGAGTATGAAGTCCGTGACGGAGACATAATTTATTTTAAGTTCGCGGTGTAATTTTTTGGATTTTGCTCTGTCATTTTTCAATTTGCACTTTAAATTGAGGTCTAACCTTTATTCCGTAGAAACAGGTCTTTTCCAGACGGATCCGTGGGAGGATCTGTTAAAGCTGGATTAACGGACCTGAAGGTCCGTTTCTATGAAGTGTTTGTACTCTCCGCAATTGCAAATATCTTCCTTGCTCTAGAATTCTGCCACTGCTATAATGTTTGAGGTTTAATCCTGCCCAAAAGCAGTTAGAGTCATAAGCCTCCCGGCAGGAGGAGTCAAAAGCGTGAACCGACTTTGACTTGGCCTTTCTGTTTTCTGCTCAGATCGAAGGAGGTGGATGATTGAGGGATTACGAGATAATGTTCATTCTCAATCCTACTCTGGAAAAGGAAGCGATAGAAAAAATTATCAAGAAGTTTGAAAATCTCATAAAAAAGCACAAAGGAAAGGTGGGGCAGGTAGATAAGTGGGGCAGACGCAAGTTAGCCTATCCCATTCTCAAGCAAGTTGAGGGATATTATCTGGTAATTAAATTTAAGGGGATACCCGAGACCATAGCCGAGCTTCATAGAGTTTCCAAGCTTACCGATGAGGTTATGAGATACATAATTGTTCGATTGGGTTAAGGCTAAAAGATTTGGAGGGATCGAACTTGACCAATCTAAACAGGGTAATTTTAATTGGAAGGCTAACGAAGGACCCGGAGCTCAGATTCACACCTAATGGAACTTCTGTTGCCAATTTCCGTATCGCTGTGAACAGGCGCTGGACCAATAGAGAGGGGGAGCGGATGGACAGCACGGATTTCTTCAACGTTGTGGTCTGGGGGAGATTGGCTGAGCTATGTAGTGAGCACATAAGCAAGGGAAGCCCAGTGGCGGTGGAGGGGAGACTTCAGACAAGATCCTGGGAGACGGAGGAGGGTCAGAGGAGATCGACCGTTGAAATAGTCGCGGAGAATGTGCAGTTTCTGGGCCGTCTCGGACCTCGTGAAAAAGAGGATGTCGAAGCCATCGAACCCCCCGAGGAAGAATCCACAACTCAGGAGGAAGTCGGAGACGATATCCCCTTTTAATGATGTATGAAGTTTCAAATTCTGAGCACAGAGCACCAAATTCTAAACAATATTAAATGACCAAACATCTCCTGAGCAAAGTCGAAGGAATCCAAGGGTCAAAACAAAACCCTTTCTGGAATTATGTCCAGGGCATAATAACTTCCATGATTACTTCTGCAAAGTGCGCAAATGGTGTAAAATTCCAGGCGATTGGATGGTGATGATATGGTCGATTATGTACGAAAACAAAAGAAAAAATTCTGTATATTCTGCAAAGAGAAAGTGGAATACATCGATTATAAAGATATCAATTTGCTCAAGAGATTCCTTTCGGATAAGAGAAAAATTAGACCCAAAAGGACTACGGGCAATTGTGCTCAACACCAAAGGAAACTATCCACGGCCATAAAGAGAGCGAGGGAGATGGCTCTTTTACCATATACAATTCGAAAGTGAGAACAAAAGTTGAACATAAATTTGGGACGAATTTTATTTGACTCTTATTGTGAATTAAAACAATAATAGAAAGTGTGTTTGGTTTTAGTATCCGCGAAGCGACGAGAGGAATATGAAACGCGTAAAGATCATCCTGAGGAAAGACGTTGAAACCTTGGGGAATGAAGGAGATGTCGTGGAGGTAGCTCCAGGTTATGCCCGAAATTTTTTGATACCTCAAGGTTTAGCGGTTAAAGCCACTGAGGCGAATGTACAACAACTGGAGATTCAGAGAAGTGCTCTTGCTCGGAAGGAAGCTCAAGAGAGGGTAAAGTGGGAGGAGATTGCGAAGAGACTAGAGGGTCAAAGCATTGAAATCTCGATGAAAGCCGGTAGGGAGGGGCGACTCTATGGGGCGGTGACGGCCAAAGATATTGCCGAGGCCATTTCGAAACATAAGGAAATAGCATTGGATAAGAGGAAAGTGGTTTTGGATGAGCCCATCAAATTTCTTGGCACCTATCCCATAACCCTCAAAATTTATCCCAATATTGAAGCCAAAATCAACCTTCAGGTGACAGGAGAAAGAGAGTCCCATGATGAGGATGCCGGATGACAGCAGAGTGGATATTACCTCCTCTCTGGAGAGAATCCCTCCGTATAATCTCGAAGCGGAACAAAGCCTGCTCGGGTCCATCCTCATTTCCACCGATGCCATCCCGCTGGTCATGGAGATAGTAAAACCTGAAGATTTTTATCGAGAAGCCCATAGGCATATATACGAAGCGATCGTAAATCTCTATGCCAGGGGCGAGCCTGCGGATCCCATAACCATCGCTGAAGAATTAAAAGCCAGAGGAGTTTTGGAACAGGTGGGAGGAAAACCCTACCTCCATACCTTGGTGAGCATCGTTCCCACGGCGGCCAATGCGAAATATTATGCCCAAATCGTCGAGCGAAATGGAATTTTAAGGTCTTTGATTAAAGTGGCCACCAAGATAGCCGATTTGAGTTACCAAGCCCCCGAAGATGTTGAAACGGTCATCGATAAGGCCGAGAGTTTGCTCTTCGGGGTCTCTCAGAAGAGGATATCCGAGAAGTTCATTCATATAAAGGATTTGCTCACCGAGGGTTTCGAGCAGATCGAGAAATTATATGAGAAGAGAGCCCACGTTACTGGTATTCCCACCGGCTTTGTGAAATTGGATGAGCTCACCTCCGGTCTTCACCCTTCCGATTTAATCGTGGTCGCGGCGAGACCCTCGATGGGGAAGACGAGCTTCGCCTTGGGAATAGCTCAAAATGTGGCTTTGCAGGAGAAAATCCCCGTGGCCATCTTCAGCCTGGAGATGGCCCGTCAGCAGTTGGCTCAACGTCTGATGTGCGCGGAGGCAAGGGTGGACGCCCAGGCTCTAAGAACGGGCAACTTAAAAGAGGAGGATTGGCCAAAGCTTTCTAACGCGGTGGGTAGGCTAGCTGAAGCCCCGATCTTCATCGATGACACCCCAAATATCACAATCATGGAGGTCAGAGCCAAAGCGAGGAGGTTGATGGCGAAGCAGAAACTGGGGCTCATCATCGTGGATTATCTGCAATTGATGCAAGGTAACGGCAGAAGTGAGAATCGACAGCAGGAGATATCCGAGATTTCCCGAGCTCTCAAGATTTTGGGAAGGGAGTTAAATGTGCCCGTAATAGCGGTTTCTCAACTTTCTAGAGCCGTGGAGCAGCGCCAGGATAAAAGACCCCTTTTGAGCGATTTGAGAGAATCCGGTGCCATAGAGCAAGATGCTGACCTCGTCCTCTTCATCTATAGAGACGAGTATTATAATCGAGACTCGGAGGATAGAGGCACTGCCGAGATCATCATCGGCAAACATCGGAATGGTCCCACCGGTACGGTCAAACTCGCTTTCCTGGAGCACTACGCGAAGTTTGCCAGCCTCGCTAGGTAGCTCAGAAGCCCGGTTGCTCAGCTCATCTTGACTTTGCTGTTGCTTTATACTATGCTAAATAGCGGGATTTTCCAGGTGTTTTATGCTTGTCTACCAATACATTTTAGTATAGATGCTCAGATGGATGCGGATTGCTTCTATTTGAGTTATTTTTTTGTGCTCATTTATAGTTCATTCAACCGAAAAAAGGTGGTTTGAGTGCAAAAGTATGATGTGATTATCGTTGGTGCAGGTCCAGCGGGAATCTTT
>JBFMAG010000150.1 GCA_040755895.1 Actinomycetota bacterium
TTTACGATCCAGGGGAAATCGTAACTTTCGCAATAGATGCCACTAAAGGAGTTGTCGGCGATGGTGTTATTGACGATACCTGGAGATGAGTGGTAGCAGTCGATGCCGCAATAATGATTGCCAACTATCTCGTTGTTTATAATCGTAGCATCGGAGTCGAATGATAGAGAGATGCCGGAAGAATCATTATATGAGATGATGTTTCCTTCAATCAATGGTAGAGCTTCCCAACAGCTGATGCCAGAACCGTGGTTTGTAGTAACCGTATTGCCAGTAATGGTTGGGCTGGAATAAGAGCAATAGATGCCGCCTCCATTGTCAATAATCAAGTTGTCGGTGATACTTGGGGAAGCCCTGCTGCAAGAAACACCATCATATTCGGCCTTCATAAGGAGATTATTGCTAATGGTTGGAGAAGAGTGATCACAGTAGATGCCATGCGAGGCATATTCAATTATGCAGTTATCCACAACGCAGTTCGCGTCCACGCTTGAATCCTCGAAATGAATACCATCCCAATCCCCAGGTACTGGATAGGGTCGATTCGAGGTAAATATAATGGGATTATCAAAGGTACCATCGGCGATAAGAGTTCCTTCACCTCCATTGAGCCAAAAAATAGAACCAATCTGTAGAGAAAATAGCTCTCCATCTGCCCCTTTATTGAACTTAACTGTCACACCGGGCTCGATGGTTAGGATGGCTCCGTTACACACGAATACATCGCCCGTCACGATGTAAGGGCTACCAGCTACGGTCCAAGTGGTATCAGTGGTGATTTCCCCACTCACCTCCGTGGCAATAGCCGGCGAGATAGGGATTAAAGCAAGCATAAATATGATGATGACAAGCAAAGCTAGATACCTTTTCCCTCCCAAAATCGATTTTCTCATTTTGACTTTTCACCTCCCTCGCCCGAAAATAAAAAACCAACCCACTAAAAATCCTAGATCGAGTCGGCTAAAATTGCTCGTGGCCATCAACAGTATAATTGTTCCGTGATTACGAGGACATATGCTTCAATGCTCTTTTGTGTTATTCGCTACACAATTAATGGATTCCTGCAAAAAGGCGAGATTTTTTCTGTAGTTCGAGGGGTTACCTTGATTCGAACAATGCTCTGTAGATCATCACGGTGGTTTGATCTCTTCTCACTACTTCTTCGGGTTTGAAGCTTCCATCCGAATAGCCTTTGATTATTCCCGCATCTTTCGCTGTCTCGATATACTGCCACGCCCAGTGATTGTTCGGAACATCCGTGAAGTATCCCTTATAACTCGCATTCAGGGATATTCCCAGTCCCAGGATGAGCATCTTGGCGAGTTGTGCTCTTGAAGTAATATCTTCAGGACCAAATTTCCCATCGCCATAGCCTTCCACCAGCCCGCCGTCTGCTGCAGTTTCGATATACTGCCACGCCCAGTGATTGTTCGGAACATCGGTGAAGTATCCCTTATATTCCTGGTTTAGCGTAGGTCCCAGGGAGTTCACGAGCATCTTGGTGAACTGGGATCTGGTGACGGGATCTGCCGGGCGGAAGAGTCCATCTGGATATCCTGAGATCAACTCCCGATCCGCCATGAACTCGATCTCATTGAAAGCCCAGTAAATGGGGATTACATCTCGAAAGTGCACCAGGGCTTGGCAGGTGTTTATTCTTCCGTATCCGTAGTAATCATCCTTGCCAGTTGGTCCAAGATCATCCGCCGCTAGCTCAATCTTCTCTTCCACTTCGTCTGGAGTAAGCGTTGGATACTTGGAGGCGACCAAAGCGACTAAACCCGATACATGAGGTGCAGCCATGGATGTTCCAGATCCATAAGCGTAGACGTGAGGAGGATTAAAATAAGGATACCAGAAAGTGCTCAAGATGTTCTCGCCGGGAGCTGCGACATCGACAAAGGAACCATAATTCGACCAATATGGTCTTACGTCTAACTTATCGGTCGCTGAAACGGCGATGACATGTTCACAAGCTGCAGGATAGCATGTATAGGGAGGAGATGATTTGCTGGAAAGATTTCCCGCTGCCGCCACAACTATACAGCCTTTATCGTGAGCATAATCTATAGCATTCTGCAAGGTAGTTGATGGAAATGAACCACCCAGGCTCATATTTATCACCTTTGCGCCATTGTCAGCGGCATAAATAATTCCTTGAGCGACGTGGTAATCGGTTCCCATGCCATATCCATTTAAAACCTTCACTGGCATTATCTTCGCTCCCCAGCACATTGCAGCTATACCGTTGTAGTTATCCGTCTCAGCAGCTGCAATCCCCGCCACATGCGTACCATGACCATGATCATCCGTGGGATCACTATCATTATTTGCAAAGTCCCAGCCGTTGTAATCGTCGATGTAGCCATTTTTGTCATCGTCCAATCCGTTGTTGGGAATTTCATCGGAATTGACCCAGATCTTATCCTGGATATCCGGATGTATGAGATCTATTCCGGTATCCAGGACAGCTATGACGATATCACCGCTTCCCTTCTCTATATCCCAACCGTAATTCGACTCCGTGATTTGGAGTGACCATTGGGAACAACCATATGGATTTTGATCTTCCGAATAGTAGGGATCATTGGGCTTCACCACGAATGCCTTTCTGAGGTAATTGAGCTCGGCAAATTCAACTCTGGGATCATTCTCGTATTTCTCTATTATCTCTTCCACATCTGCACCTTCGGGTATTTTCACTCTGTGAACTTCCAGGTGCTTAATCTTGCCCACCCGTCTGCCAAGGGGCAGGGTGGAGGTTATATTGTTTGATGCGTATTTAATTAATATCTCGCCTGTCCACTGGCTTACAGGGGCAGATGGGTTTCTAAAATGAGTTGAGCATTCGGGAAGGATATGATCAGAGTCCGCCAGACGAGCGGGAAAAGCCCCTGGAATATTCATGACAAAAGCCATGGCGGCGATAACTATGACTGCAGCGATTTCCTTCAGATGCTTTGCATTTTTCGTAAATCTGCCTGAACGTTTCATATAATTTCTCCCTTTAAACCACCTGCAAGTCCTGCGGGTGCTTCTACCATATATTTCGGCAATATCAGGTTTTCTCTTAAATTAAAATCGAGAAATGGAGCTTTTGAGCTTGGCTTTTATCCCATGGGTTTGGATGAAATTGGGAAAAGGAGGGAAACCAGTCTCTATAAAGAAAGATTCTTGTTGGAGTAATTGGAAAGCACCTAACAGCGGTATTAAAGTTTCGTCCACCTTAGACGATAAAGCTAAGGAGGGGCTAATCGCCAAATATTCTTGAGGAAGTTCGTCTGTAGGACATCTAAGAAGGGATATCGATGAGAAAGGGTTTGCTGCTTTTAGTCATAGCATTACTCATAATCTTTCTTCCCAAAACCTTGGCATTCGCTCAAAGATTTCCTGATGTTCCTCCGACTCACTGGGCTTTCTATAACATCGAATCCCTGGCCTCAAAGGGGATAATCACGGGCTACCCCGATGGACTGTTCAGACCAGAGGCACACATCTCCCGGAGCCAGATCGCCAAGCTGGTCGTCTCATCCAAGGCATCATCCCTCAATACCACATTTAAGGGTTACTTCAAGGATGTTCCTCAAACTCATTGGGCATGGCGGTACATAGAGACCGCCTATGAGCAAGGATTGATCAAGGGCTTTCCCGATAAAACCTTTAAGCCCGAGGATCCGGCGACAAGGGCTGAGGCTGTGACCATCCTCATGCGCGACCACCCCCTCGATACCTCAGGTACACCCTTCACCGACGTTCCTTCCAACCATCGGGCATACCCGTATATCATGACCGCAAAAAATGCCAGAATCGTTGGGGGCTACCCCGATGGAACCTTCAGACCCGAGAGGTTCGTCACCCGCGCTGAGGCAGCGAAAATCGTTGACACAATGCTCTCAAGGTGATTAAAATAAACTAGTTTTTGCAAAGATCCCGTGAGGAATGCGCCTTTACATGCCTTACTATGAGCGTTGGATCAAACCATCCAAACCGTCCATAGGTCGAAATCTGTTAATCCTCTTTGTTTTCCTAAGCTTAATCAAGGGTTTACTTTTTGCGGCGATAATTCCAGCCTGGCAGGGTCCCGATGAACCATTTCAATTTGGCTATGTCCAATATCTTGTCGAGCGCAAGGCTTTCTCGATCATGGGAAAAGCTTTTTTGCCACCTTCGATAGGTTTCTGTTACCTTTTCTCCCTTGTGGAGTTGGTCGCTTTGGTCTTGCGATCGAAAATTTGAAGGAGGTTTTCTCTTGGCATGAGGCGGATATTTATTGCACTTTTCATTTTTCTCATTGGATATTTTCTTGCCATTCTATTGTGGAATAATATTCACTTGCCCTTCTCAAACCCTTGGGGTATCACCGGTAAGTTAACTGTTGCGAAGTTTAATCCCCTGAATAATATCGTTCGATATTTAATTGTAGTCACCTTGCCCAGTATTCTTTTATTTATGGCTTCTCTCACAAAAATGAGGAAATTTATATTCGACATGAAATTTGCGGGATATGTAGAAGATGCTCAGATGGGTAGTGAAAGAAAAAATAAACCCATATTCCACATTTTATTTATTTTACTGCTGGTTCTTTTCGTATCATGGAGCTTGAATATGACGTTGGGAAATTATCCCTTGGACACCTTCCACGAGGGCGAAACTCTTGGTCCGGCTATTATGTGGCAGAACAATAAGGTTCCGTATAAAGATATATTCTTTGTTCACGGGGTTTTTGAGGATCCACTGCGATCCGTTTTGGCTTTCAATATATTTGGAAAATCAAT
This sequence comes from Actinomycetota bacterium, assembly GCA_040755895.1. Lineage (NCBI taxonomy): Bacteria > Bacillati > Actinomycetota > Actinomycetota bacterium. Next base: position 4,776 of record JBFMAG010000150.1, read on the forward strand.
TGGCGCTTCGAGGGTGTTAACTAATTACCTCATTGTGTTCGCTTATTTGCTTTTGGGCATCTCCCGGTCAAGTCCTTTGTTTCCTGTAAAAACGAGAAGCCCGGCATTAGACGTTGACTACCTCCTTTGCCTCCATTTCCTCTCTTAGGCTTTTATCCAATGCCAATTCTTCCCTTAAGGC
>JBFMAG010000151.1 GCA_040755895.1 Actinomycetota bacterium
CTTTGGGGTGAATTTAACCTTGCCCTCCTTCACGGCCTTAATGGCGGATTCAGCCAGTGGCTTCATCCTAATGAACCATTGCTCGGAAAGATAGGGTTCCACGACGGTTTCACAGCGATAACAGCGGCCCACGGCGTGGAGATGAGGCTCCACTTTCTCCAGCAATCCTTCCCTCTCCAAATCCTTGAGGATCGCCTCACGGCATTCGTATCTATCCATCCCGTTATAAGGTCCACCATTTTCATTTATCTTAGCATCGGGTGTGAGGACAACCACCTGAGGTAGCTTGTGGCGTTGCCCTATCTCAAAGTCGTTAGGATCGTGGGCTGGGGTGACCTTAACCGCGCCCGTTCCAAATTTCGGATCGACGTATTCATCATCGGCTCTTAAGGGAATCTTTCTTCCCAGGATAGGAAGGATTAAAGTCCTTCCCACGTATTTTTGATATCTTTCGTCACTGGGGTGGACGGCTACGGCGGTATCACCCAACAATGTCTCCGGGCGAGTGGTGGCTATGGTCAAATGCTCCTGGGAATCCACAAAGGGATATTTTATGTACCACAGGCTCCCCACTCTCTCCTCGTGATCCACCTCAAGATCGGAAAGAGCAGTGTAGCATCGAGGGCACCAATTTATGATGTAATTTCCCCTATAGATTAAACCCTCCTTGAATAGCCTGACGAAGACGGTTTTAACCGCCCGTGAGTAGCCCTCATCCATGGTGAATCTCTCTCGATCCCAGTCGCAGGAGCAACCAAGGCGCCTCAGCTGATTTATGATGGTGGTGCCATACTTTTCCTTCCACTCCCAAACCTTCTCCAGAAATTTCTCACGCCCTAAGTCCTGGCGAGTAAGGCCTTCCCTGGCCAGTTCCTGCTCCACCACATTTTGAGTGGCAATGCCCGCATGGTCCGTCCCAGGAAGCCATAGGGTAACACGGCCCTCCATGCGCCTCTTTCGAACAACGATATCTTGGAGGATATTATTCAAAGCATGTCCCATGTGCAATGAGCCCGTGATGTTGGGGGGAGGAATGACAATGGTAAAGGGCTCTCTGCTCTTATCGATTGGAGCATGAAAATATCCCTTGGAAAACCAGTGGGAATACCACTTATCTTCCACATCTTTCGGATTGTATGCGGGAGGTAAAATTTCTTTCTTCAATTCCTCACCTCTAATTAATGAACGATGTTCGTTTACCGTTCACCGAGAAAATTCTAAATCTTAAAAACGGTGAACGGTCCACGGTTGACGGTGAACACGAGTTTTGTTTTATATGGTTATGAGCCTATAGAAATATTTTACAGGGTTTGGTTGCCTTTGCAAGCAAAAAGCCGTCGATGTATCGCGTTCAAAACATTTAAAGATATATCATTGAAAAGATTCTAACCCATCCTTGAGTAAATGCAGTTTAATCATAATAGGTCGGTTGTATTGCTACATAAAATTAGGGTGTACCTTCCTACACATGTACACCCTTAAAGATAGAATTTTTCAAATGTGGTTATCTTAATGGTGCTGACAGAACTTCGCCCGTGAAGGCATCAACGTGAACTTCCTCGCCCTTATCGGTGTCGAAACGCCAGATTGGTCTGAGATCGCTCGGTGTTTTATCTGCTTTTCCAACTGCCTCATCGGCTGAGAGGGTCTTGGCGGCTTCTTTTCTTTCTGCTCATTTCAAGCCCTCCTTTGCCCAGTATGCGTTGACCATATCCCTGAGCGTCATCAGGGGAAGGTCCGCTATAAATACACTCATTGTTCTTCCGGAACCAACATAGAAAGCACTTCCCTCCCTCCGCTCTTCCATTCGTCTCACATCCTCACCGGTTACAACGAAGAAAACACGTTTATCCCTGTCATATTTTGGATCCATTCCCGATCTTTTGCCATCGCTTAATGTGTAAAAATAGAGGGGATGGGCGTAATCGAGTATGACCACGATCTCCCCTCTCTCTATCTGAAACTTGAGGGAATCTTCATCTACAATCCCTGGTGCAATATCCTCGAAGGAGTAAAATACACCCTCGGAGCATTCCCTCAAGTACTGAAAGTATTCATCGCCTGGGTAAAGGACCCTTTTCTCCCGATCTTTGTAAATGTGATTTTCTCCAATTCCTCTGGGATCTTTATAACTATCTGGTAAACGTGATAGACGGGTTTCTTCGCGGTCTTTCGCTCCTTATCGACGGAGGTGGGCTCCCTTTTGCAACCAGCGCAGCAAAAATGGACGCTGAAAAGGAGGAGGGTTATGAGTATAAGAGAAATGTAAGGTTTTTTGCGAGGATACACTTTCACCGAAATTCCTTTCGAGGTTGGCTTTCACCAGAGAAGCTACTACACAAGTTAAAGAAATTCAATAATTTGTACTAACGCCAATAATTTTAATATTGACCATGGACTATCGACAGAAATTTTTTGACCTAATGGAAAGTTGATGGTAGGATATTGCGAAGAAAAAGGTGGGGTTCCATGGGGGAAAGAAAGATAAATATCGTAGCCATGTTCATCCTCATAATACTGATCCTCTTCTGCCAATGGTTTTATTATATGAGGAAGGCCATGCTATTTTATTATCCACATCACTCCGCAAATCAAACTCAATGCGGAGAATGCCACCTGCGTCAAATAAAATCTTAATCCTTCTCCGAAAGATAGTTCCCCATAATCAGACAATCCAGTTGCGTGGAGAGGAAACACTCCAAGGCGTCCGCTGGTGACATAACGATGGGTTGTCCTCTCACATTAAAAGAGGTGTTTAGAACCAAGGGGATGCCCGTGATTTTTTTAAACTCATTGATTAACTCCCAGTAAACGGGGTTTTCTTCACCAGTGACCGTTTGGAGTCTACCCGTACCATCCACATGGCACACAGCGGGAATCATTCCTTTTTTGCTTTCCTTGATGGGCAAGACCAGGAGCATAAAGGGGGAAGGATAGTAATCGTCGAAATATTCTCTCGCGCATTCTTCCAGCACAGAAGGAGCAAACGGGCGGAAACTTTCTCGGTGTTTTACTTTTTTATTTAGAATATCCTTCATGTTTGGATCACGTGGGTCGGCGAGGATGCTTCGGTTGCCCAAAGCTCTTGGCCCAGCCTCCATCCTTCCCTGGAACCAACCCACAATTTTGCCCCGGGCCACGAGTTCTGCGCCAATCCTAGCCGGATTTTCGATGTAGCTGTGGGGCACCCCGTGATTTTCCAAGGTCCTTTTGATCTCATCGTTGGAAAATTCGGGACCATAATAAGCGTGTTCCATAATATAATTTCTCTCCCTCCCCAGTAGCATGTGCCATATGTATAGGGCACAACCCAGGGATGTTCCGGCATCATTTGCCGCTGGTTGGATGAAGATGTGCTCAAAGGGGCTTTCTCTTAGGAAAGCTGCGTTCATGACGCTATTTAATCCCACGCCACCGGCTACGCACAAGTTTTTTTCACCGGTGATTGAATAGAGATGGTTCGCCAGGTGAAGAGCTGCTTCTTCCGTCACCTTTTGAAGAGCCCAAGCTATATCCTCGTGCCTTTCGTGAATCTCGCTCTCCGGCTCTCGGGCTGACCCAAAGAGCTTGAGGAATTTCGGAGAGACTCCGTAGCCTCCGAGTATGTGATAAGTGAAATAGCTCAAATCTATCTTGAATTCGCCACACTCATTCAGCTGTACGATTTCTCGGAAATTCTGAAGATAGGTTGGTCCACCATAGGGGGCCAGACCCATGACCTTCCCCTCATCACTATTGGGTTTAAACCCAAGGTATGCCGTGACCACGGTGTATAAAGAGCCAAGCGAATGGGGATTTTTTATTCGCTTGAGGACTTCGATTCGGTTTCCTTCCCCACAGGCAAGCAATGTGGAGA
>JBFMAG010000152.1 GCA_040755895.1 Actinomycetota bacterium
AAAATTTATGGTTTTATGACCCATATGTTCTAAGTTGCTATAATCGAGGTGGGAAAGAGGGATGAAGGTGCCAAGGGTAGCCTTTTATACATTGGGTTGTAAGGTAAATCAGTATGAGACCGAGACGATGATCAAAGAATTCTTGAGCCGAGGATTCGAACTCGTGGATTTCTCGGAAGAGGCAGATGTTTATGTCATTAATACCTGCACCGTTACCAGTACCAGCGATCGCAAGTGTCGCAAGAAGATAAGACAAGCCGTGAGGAGAAATCCCTCGGGCTTTGTTGTAGTCACTGGTTGCTATGTTGACAGAAACCCTTACGAGATTTGGGAAATTCCCGGTGTCGACCTCGCGGTGCCAAATGAGGAGAAAACTCGGCTGGCTCAGTTAATCGTTGAGAAGCTCTCCATCTCAGGCGTGGAAAGTGAACTTTCCAAATCGCTTTCTCACGCCAAACCTCAACGGTTACACACTAGGGCTTTGGTGAAAATTCAAGACGGATGCAATCAATTTTGTTCATACTGTATCGTCCCCTACGTTAGGGGTACCATTTCCAGTAGGCAAGAGGAGGAAATCCTCAATGAAGTTGAAGAGCTGATTCAAAGCGGTGTCAAAGAAATAGTGGTCACGGGAATTCGTTTGGGCAAGTATGGTATGGATTTACCGACCGAGACCAATCTCGTTAAACTCTTATCTGCTCTAGCCCGGATGCCCCTTGCCAGAATTCGACTCAGCTCTTTAGAGGTTAAGGAGATTACACCAGAGCTGATAGCACTCATGGCATCTTCTTCAAAATTCTGCAGACATCTCCATGTTCCCCTTCAAAGCGGAGATAACGAGATATTAAGGTCCATGAATAGGGATTACATGCGCGAGGAGTATCTTCAAATCATTCGAGAGATAAAGGAGAACATCCCGGAAATTGCCATCTCCACCGATGTGATGGTTGGATTTCCTGGGGAAGGGGAGGAGCAATTCCATCGAACCAGGGATTTGATGATGGAGGTGGGGTTCAGAAAGACTCATGTTTTTAAGTTCTCTCCCCGTGAGGGGACGGTTGCCGCTTCTCTTCCCAATCAGATTCCACCGGAGGTGAAGGAGAGGAGATCAGCAGAATTGATCGAGTTAAATCGAGTTCTGGCTGCCGAATTCGTCAAAGGATTTATGGGGAGGGATTTAGAGGTACTGGTGGAGCGGATCCACAATGGAGTTTTAACCGGGCTCACCGACAATTACATCCGAGTATATTTTGAAGGACCAGCGGAGCTTAAAGGCGAGTTAGCCACGGTTCATGCTTTACAAGCAGAAAATGGATGCTTATATGGCAAACTTCTATATCAAAGGGCGGGTCAAAAGATCTAAATAAAAGATCTAAATATATCTAGACATATAAATCAGCTACGACAGAAGCTCTTTTTGCCAAAACATTGTCCTTAAGCAAAGGTATTTTAAATTCTAGGCACAAGGGATTTCGAATTTAGGATTTGAGCCACCTTTCTGGAACTATGTCTAGGCATAAGATCTAATATAAATATATTAAAGGGGTTGATATTATGGCTGAGTGCATATTTTGCAAGATCGTTCGGGGTGAGGTTCCCAGCCAAATCGTTTTTGAGAGTGAGAGAGTTATCGCCTTTCGGGATATTAATCCCCAAGCTCCCGTTCATATATTGTTGGTTCCCAAAAAGCATATTAATCCCATGGAACGGTTAGACGAGGGAGATGCTCAGGTGGTCACGGATATTTTCCTTGCTGCCAAGGAGATTGCTTCAAAGGAGGGGATCGCCAATAGAGGTTTTAGATTAATTTCCAATATCGGGACTGAAGCTGGTCAGGAAATAGAACACCTACATTTTCATCTTCTTGGCGGAAAGAAGCTACCCGGACTCCTAGGCTAAAACGAGTTGATAGTTGGGAGTGGGTAGTGAGGGGCTTAAGAAAAAATTACTACGGACTCCCGACTAAGGAACTACCGACTAAAAGAGGGGGTGTATTAATGTGAAGTTAAAGGAAAGGATCGAAGCGGATACGAAAGAAGCGCTAAAAAATCGGGATCATGATAGACTATCGGCGCTCAGGTTGCTTCTTTCGGAGATTCACAATGCCGAAATAGAAAGGAGGGGAGAGTTAACGGAGGAGGAAGTGATAGAGGTCATCGCGAGGGAAATGAAAAAGTGGGAAGAAGCTGCTAAAGAGTACGAAAGAGTGGGGCAGCAAAGTCACGCTGAAAAAGAGAGGTTTGAGGCGGATGTCTTAAGAGCGTATCTCCCTCCCCCACTTTCTGAGGAGGAAATCAAAGCGCTCATAAGGGAGACGATTTCAGAGGTTGAGGCGAAGGGTCCCAGGGATATGGGAAAGGTGATGCGCGCTATAATACCCAAGATCGTGGGCAGAGCCGATAAGAAAAGAGTTAGCGAGATGACGCGAGAGATGTTGGTTTAGCTCGGGATAAAACTTCTCAATGGTGTGATATAATAGGTCAAAGTAGATATATAAGAGAGGTTTTCAGCGTTGAAGAAATCGAAGGAAGTCAAGATATCCGTCCCCAGCGATCAATCCATGGTTGACCTTTTGGGACACCGTGATGAGCTACTCAAAATTGTAGAAGGGCAATTTAAAAAAAGTAACATTCTCGTCAGGGGAAATGAGATAACGATCGCGGGTGATCGGGAGGAGGTTCAAATCGTTGCCAACCTTTTCCGAGAGCTCCTCAATGTACTCGCTCAAGGACAGCACCTTACCCCACAAAGCGTAAGTCATGCCGTGGAGCTCCTTCGTAGCGAGGAGGAAATTCCTCCTTCTGAAGTCTTTTCGGATACCATTCTCGTTCATCGAGGCAAAGCTATCGGGCCAAAGACTATTGGACAGAAAAAATATGTTGATTCCATGCGGAATAGCACGATTACCTTTGTGATAGGACCTGCCGGTACCGGTAAGACCTATCTGGCAATGGCCATGGCAGTTCAGGCACTAAAAAGTAAGGCTGTTGGGCGAATTATCCTCACCCGTCCAGCCGTTGAGGCCGGAGAGAAATTGGGATTTTTACCCGGCGACTTATATGAGAAGATCGATCCATACTTGAGACCTTTATACGATGCCCTCTACGATATGATGGACGCGGAAGAAATCCGAAGACTCATGGATCAACGCACCATCGAAGTTGCCCCCCTGGCGTACATGAGGGGGAGAACTCTAAATGATTCATTCATCCTCCTCGACGAGGCTCAAAATACCACTCCCGAGCAGATAAAGATGTTCCTGACGAGGTTGGGCTTTGGCTCGAAGATCGTGGTAACTGGGGATGTAACACAGATTGATCTTCCCCACGATCAACAATCGGGGCTCATAATTGTGGAGAAAATTCTCTTGAGTATAGAGGGCATTAGCTTTATTCATCTCACCGCGCGTGATGTGGTGCGCCACAAGATCGTCCAAAGGATCGTAGAGGCCTATAAAAATTTTGAGGAGAGTAAAAAAGCCCCTTCAGTTTTGGGGGATATTCATGATAGGCGTTAATAAATTTAGAAAGGTCATCAAAGATCTTTCAGAGATTCCCATCTTTAAATATGTTGCGTTGGCATTACTCTTCTTCGTGGCTTTGACCACCATTCTCTCCGTGAGTTTTTTCCCTCAGGGAATCAGCCGCATCAGGGTTCGGAAGCCAAGCCCCTTAACCATTAAAGCACCTCGAACCATCGAATTTGAGGATGTAGCAAAGACGGAGACCCTGCGCAGGAAGGCCTATGAAGGTGTAAAGAAGGTTTACAAGTACGATGCAACAGCATCAACACGCGTTGAGGGGAATATCCGGGACTTCTTCAACTCTGTGCGTGAGGCGAAATCGAATCAGACTTTGACACCCCAAGCCCGACTCGATTTGCTTCGTAACGAATTCGGACCGATAATTTCCGAGGATATCTTGAAGACCTGCCTTAATCTCTCAGATGAAGATTTAAACAGGCTGGGGTCTAAGACAGTTGAAATCGTGACTGGATTAATGCATGGCCACGTCAAGAAGGAGGATTTAGCGACCAAGAAGGGGGAGTTGCATGCAATTGCCAGCGAACTCCCCTTCGGGGGAGACAAGAATAGGGTCATAGCTGAGGTGGGTTCGGCTTTCTTGGAGGCTAACTATCTTTTCAATCCCAAGGAAACTCAGAAGTTGCGGAGACAAGCGGCGGCTATGGTTAAACCCTATATCATAAAGAAGATGAAGGGAGAAATAGTTGTAAGGGAGGGCGAAATCGTCTCCGAGCAACAACTTAAAATTTTGAGGAAATTGGGCTTATTGAAGGGCGCCGGAGCAAAAAAGATATCGGGTCTTGCTCTACTCGTTTTAAGTGTGCTTGGGGCTTTTGGCGTCTATCTATACAAGTATCAAAGGAAGGTCTTCGACAGTGGTCGGTTGATCTTTCTTTTGGGAATATTATTGACCATGGCGGTTTTGATGGCAAAGATTGTAATTCCCTTCTTTTCACCATATCTCATCCCCATCGCAGGAATTGCCATGCTCACCACCATTTTGTTCAATCCTCAAGTTGCCATGGTTATGCTTTTATTGAGTGGGTTGCTCACCGGGGTAATGACGGAGAGTCTGCAGTATGTAATAGTGGCTGTGTTAAGCGGACTTTTTGCAATATATATGGTCTCTCGCATCTCTCACCGGGGTGATCTTACCCGGGCCGCTCTTTTAGTCAGCTTAAGTTTATTCTATCTATGCTTTGCCGTAAGCTTTATAGCTGGTCTAACTTTGCGGGAGACGCTATTCAGTTGTAGTATGGGACTGGTCAGCGGATTCCTTTCCGGAGTGCTGACCATAGGGATGTTGCCTTTCCTGGAATCCGCCTTCCATATCACCACCGATATTCGCTTTCTCGAGCTCTCTAATCCAAATAACCCTCTTTTGCGGGAGTTGATGATGAAGGCACCGGGAACGTACAATCACAGTGTGGTAACGGGAAATCTTGCAGCGGCTGCTGCTGAGAACGTGGGTGTGAATCCCTTACTCGCTCGGGTAGGTGCATACTACCACGATATCGGCAAAATGAAGCGCCCCTTCTTCTTCACGGAGAATCAGCTTGGAGGAGAGAACCCTCACGATAGGACAAATCCAAACTTAAGTTGCTTGATAATAACCGCTCACGTCAAAGAGGGTGTAGAGCTAGCTAAGAAATATAGATTACCAAAGGAGATCATCGATATCATCCGTGAACATCATGGGACGAGTTTGGTCAGTTATTTCTTCCACAGGGCTAAAGAGAAGGTGGAAAAGGAACAAGTTTGTGAGGCAGATTTTCGATACTCCGGAGTAAAACCGCAGACTCCAGAAGCCGCCTTTGTTATGCTCGCGGATTCCGTAGAAGCTGCTGCCAGAACCATTTCTAAGCCCTCCCCCGCTCGTCTCGAGCAACTAATAAGGAAGATCATCCGCAATAAACTTGAGGATGGTCAGCTTGATGAAAGCCATCTTACCCTAAGTGATTTGGAAAAGGTTACTCAGGCTTTTGTCAATGAGTTAACGAGTATTTATCACACTCGTATATCATATGGATCCGAAGGAGAATATCCCATCGGAAAGGGTCTTGGGAAGTCGGGAGCCATTTCTCATGGAAATCCTCGTGAGTAACCAGTCCGAGTTCCCCGTTAATTTGGGTTTACTCCGGGACTTAGCTCGTTATACGTTGCTTTGTGAGGGTGTTGAACCACTCGTAGAATTGAGTGTAGCTTTAGTGGATCAAACGGAAATCCGTAATTTGAATTTGAAATATAGAGGTATCGATGAACCGACGGATGTTCTTTCCTTTCCCTTGTTGGAGGAGACCCCCGAAACAGCGTCCTCCCCAAAAATTTTGGGCGAGGTTGTAATTTGTCCTGAAATTGCAGAACACCAGGCAAAAAAATATGGACAATCCATCATCGAGGAATTGTGTTTGTTGCTGGTTCACGGCATATTGCACCTGCTCCACTACAATCATGAAGAACGCAAGAGAGCTAAGCTCATGAGAGATCGAGAGAGGGAAATTTTATCCCGCTTTTTTAAGGGGCGACGCCAGAGGTGAAGACGAAGAATCGCTCTCTTTTAAAGAGTTTTAACTATGCCATCGATGGCATAATCTATGTCCTTAAGAGCCAAAGGAATATGAGAATTCACTTCTTCGTGGCCGCGGTTGTGCTCGGGGCAAGTCTCATTTTAAACGTAAGTCGCATTGAATTTATGGCTTTGCTCTTCGCTATCTCCCTGGTATTCATAACCGAGCTTATTAACACCGCCATTGAATTTGCCATCGACGTCGTGACCACAACCTTCGATCCTCTGGCAAAGATCGCCAAGGATATAGCGGCTGCTGCTGTGCTTGTTGCCAGCTTAAACGCTGTTTTTCTCGGCTATCTGATATTTTTCAAAAGGCTAAATCCCTATACCTTAAGAATATTGCAGGCTGTAAGGCATTCATCCATTCATATAACCTGCATTGGAATCTTGCTTGTAATCTTGCTTTCAATTGCGGCGAAAGCCTGGACAGGGGAGAAGAGTTTTCTTCGAGGGGGAATGATCAGCGGGCATAGTGCTCTTGCCGGTTGTCTCTTTACAGCCATCGCTTTTATTAGCAACGATGTTCTCATAGCTACTCTAGGTTTCCTCCTGGCACTACTGGTATTCCATAGTAGGATGGAATATGGTATTCATTCTTATATCGAGGTTTTGACCGGTGCTACCCTAGGTATCCTGGTCACGGCTCTAATTTTCCAACTTTTTCATCTATAGCGATATGCCTTGGAGCCCAGGCGAATGCAAAATGTAAAAGCCAATAATTGATGCATATTGTGGGAATGATACATATTGTGGGAAGGGCATAAGATGCTGTACGATGGTATTAGGAGGAGTTAACTTGGAAAGTAGCACATTATCGCTGATTGGTTTCCTGATTTTACTTGCGCTTTCTGCTTTTTCGTCTGCCGCTGAAACCGCTCTTACCTCGGTGAATCGCATAAAAGTTAAACACATGGTCGAGGAAAAAGTTTCGAGGGCAGCTATCTTAGATGCTTTACTGGAACGCCCAACTAAATTTTTGGCCACGATTCTTTTGTTGAATAATCTTGTGAATATTGGTGCCGCTTCACTGGCCGCAGTCATGGCGGCAAATCTTGGTCTAAGCTATCCCGCCGTAATTTCCACCGGCGTGGTTACCTTCTTAGTTCTTGTTTATGGAGAGATTACACCCAAGACCTTCGCTGCACAGAATGCGGAGCGAATTGCATTATTGGTTGCCAGACCCATTTCCCTCCTGTGCATGGCTCTCTTTCCCATAGCTCGATTGTTCATTTTTATTGCCAACACGTTCATAAGACTTTTTGGCGGGAAGACCATGAAGGAAGGTCCATTCATCACTGAGGAGGAACTAAGGACGATGGTCTCCGTGGGAGAAAGAGAGGGCGTAATTGAGGAACAAGAGAAGGAAATGATCCATAGCGTCTTTGAATTTGGGGATACGGTTGTGAGAGAAGTAATGGTTCCAAGGATGGATATGGTGTGCGTGGATAGTAATGCTTCTTTGGAAGAGGTTCTCGATCTCATCGCCAGGGAGAAACATTCCAGAATTCCCGTCTATGAAGACACCGTGGACAATATCATAGGGATCATATATTCCAAGGACCTTTTGACTCAGGTGGCGAAGGGGAACGCAAAAATTTCTTTGAAAAAACTCGTTCGACCGGTTCATTATATCCCTGAAACGAAAAAGGTGAGCGAACTTTTAAGGGAGCTCCAACGCAGGAGACAACGTATGGCCATAGTGGTCGATGAGTATGGAGGCACCGCTGGGCTTGTTACCATAGAAGATCTTCTTGAAGAAATAGTGGGAGAGATTTACGACGAATATGATTTGGAAAAGGTCATGATCGAGCAAATCGATGATAACAATATAAGAGTCGATGCCAGAGTCAACTTGGATGAGGTAAATGAGATTTTGGGCATAAATCTTCCCGATTTTGAATGTGATACGATCGGTGGTTTTGTTTATAATTTAGTGGGCAAGATTCCATCTGAAGGAGAGAAGGTCGATTTCGAGGGACTCACCTTCACCGTAGAAAAGGTCATTGGGAGAAGAATTTCTAAGATTTTAATAACCAAAAATCCCGATAAACTCGAAAGCCAGTCAAAATAATCCAAAATGCATCGTGCCCTAGACATAATAGAGTGATCTCTAAGAGCCATCTTATCAAATTATTAAGCGTGAATTATGTCTAGGCTATAAAATGTATCTTAAATTTGCAGTGATTGAGGACGTTGAAAGAAGAAGAGTTAATCGAGATCGCAAAACAGGCTCGTCTCAAAGCTTATGCTCCTTACTCTAATTTTAGAGTTGGAGCGGCTCTTTTGGCTTCTGATGGTCGAATTTTCACCGGATGTAATATTGAGAATGCCTCATATGGTTTATCCATTTGTGCCGAGAGGGTTGCCCTATTAAAGGCTGTTTCTGAAGGATGCAGCGATTTTATCAAACTCGTGATTGTGACGGATACCAAAGAACCGTGTTCTCCATGTGGTGCGTGTAGGCAGGTTCTTTTTGAATTCAATCCGGATATATCCATTCTTATGGTGAATCTTGAGGGGAAGCAGCTCGTAATGACCGCTAGGGAGCTACTTCCCAAACCTTTTGTACTCGGATAGTATTATATCAATCTTCCCAAATAATATTATTTATAGGCTAACATGAATCGCCTGGGGTAGAAGCTCTTTTTGCCAAAACATTGTCCTTGAGCACAAGGAATGTTTCAAATTCTAAGCACAAGGGATTTCGGATTTAGGATTTGAGCCACCTTTCTGAAACTATGTCTATGGCACATAATTAACTTATTTCTGGTAATTATCCATCGATTGCTAGGAGGCGCGGATGACCATCACTAAAGGAGAGCTGGCCAAAAGCATCGACTATACCCTCTTACGACCAGATGTAATCCCGGAGGATATAAGGAGGTTATGCAAGGAAGCAAGGGTATATAATTTTGCGGCGGTATTTGTCAATCCCTTTTACGTTAATTTGGCCGCTGAGCTTCTTAAGAGTTCCCCCGTGAAGGTGGGCACCGTGGTGGGTTTCCCCCTGGGGGCGAGCACCCCAACCACCAAGCGTTTTGAAGCCGAGAATGCAATTGAACGGGGGGCTCGAGAGATCGATATGGTGATGAACATCGGAGCCCTAAAAGCTGGAGATTTAGATATCGTCTACCGTGATATCCATGCCGTTGTGGATGTAGTACGACAAAAGGAAATCGAGGAAAGTGCAGGTACCATTTTAGTCAAGGTGATCATAGAAGCTTGCTATCTCACCGATGTGGAGAAGCGCATTGCTTGCAGACTCATCGAGGAGGCAGGAGCGGATTTTGTTAAAACCTCAACGGGGTTTGGTCCGGGAGGTGCTACCATTGAGGATGTAATGCTCTTGCGGGAGTCAGTAAGTCCTGAAATAGGTGTTAAGGCTTCCGGGGGCATAAGAACATACAAACAGGTTGTGACGATGCTAGATGCTGGTGCGTCCCGAATTGGAACGAGTGCTGGAGTCCAGATTATGGAAGAATTCCTCCAAAGGCTAGGGGTTAAGGGTCAGAAGTCATGATAGCTCGAAGCTTCAGAGCTACTGAGCTCCCGAGCTGAAGTGGAGTTGCGGGGGATTTTGGATGTCCTTATATAAGACCCAAGGTATTGTACTGAAATCCATAAAACTCGGTGAAGCGGATAAAATAATTACAATTTACACCAATTCTCGAGGTAAAATAAGTGCAGTGGCAAAGGGCATTCGAAGAACGACCAGTAAGTTTGGCAGTAGACTCGAACCTTTCACTCATGTAGATCTACTGGTATATCAGGGAAGGAATTTGGATACCGTCGCTCAAGCGGAGATCGTCTCCTCCTTCAAGGATATCCGAGACGATTTAGAGAAGGTGGAATATGGTCTGGCCATGCTCGACTTGGTTGACAAAATCGCTCCCGAGGGGGAGAAAGATAGTCAGCTTTTTGAGTTTCTCCTCAACGTTTTGGGAACTCTCGCGAGAATTAAAGCGAACTTTCGACTCCTCCTCATCGCCTTCGATATTCAACTCATGTCCATTTCAGGGTTTCATCCCAGTCTCTTTAATTGTGTTATTTGCGGGAGACACTTAAGTGCATCAAGCTCGAGGGCCAAATTTAGTTGCGAATTAGGTGGTATAATGTGCATGAGATGCAACCACGCCGATTTAAATGCCATTCCAATTTCTTCTCAATCCATCGATATGCTCAATCGATTGCTTTTCATGGATATCGAGGAGATATCGGGGATTG
>JBFMAG010000153.1 GCA_040755895.1 Actinomycetota bacterium
TTGAAATACGCTCATCCAGATTGTTTATGCATCTATTATAAACCTTTCGGAATTTGCAGGGCTATATGTAAAACCCGTGGGCTTTACCTGACAGATGCGCTCGCGGTGGCGGATGCTGAAAGATGGGGCGTCAAGGATTTTATCCGATGAATGATCAATGTTTTTTTTGGTGGAACTTCGACGGACACCGTGACGGTATCCTCACTTACTTTGAAGTCGGTGAGCTTCACTCCCCTGTGAAAAGCGACCTCTTTGGCCGCATCCAAGGCTGCATCCCATGTATGGGAAGCTTTGTAGGAAGAAACCGCGGCATCTGCCACAACTTGAGCAAAATCCGATGCCTGCCAATAGGTCATGGCAATGGCGCCAAGATCGTTGATGATAACTATGGCGATGAGGAAGATAAACCCAATTTTGACAAAGGTGCCAAAGATACCCCTCATTTATCTTTCAATTTTTTGAGTTTAATGAAGCGCCCCAACAGGGTTAAGAGTGTTCCCAGAAGCAGAAGGGTTATGAGGATGAAAATGAACGTTCTGGTGAAATAGGTACTTTTTACGATTATGGTGGATTTTTCTATTTCTTTGTCGCCGACGTGAATCGCTGCTTCGATGGCAGATGAACCAGTGGTCTTTGCGATGACCGGGAACGTGAATAAATTTTCCTTGGGTTTTAAGCTCACCATCCTTTTATTGCCGGCAGGGAAGGAGAAATCCTCTCCTCTCACGATGATGAAGACTCTTA
Source organism: Actinomycetota bacterium (assembly GCA_040755895.1). Taxonomy (NCBI): domain Bacteria; kingdom Bacillati; phylum Actinomycetota; species Actinomycetota bacterium. The sequence goes on from JBFMAG010000153.1 coordinate 745, forward strand.
CAATATAGTCGGTATCATTATAGATGGGTATGGGAACCTTGCCCGTTCGAGAGGTTAAGGTGACCACCTGTCTTTTAGGCATCTTCATCTTTGCCAACTCAGATTCAATCCTTTTTTGTAATGTCTTTGCGAAATCCAATCCATAATTTACAAGCAGGGGATTCCTTTGAATTTCCATCCAATCGCTGCTTTGAGCGATGAGGAGAAGATTAAGGAATTTTTCTTTGAGGGGATTATCCTCCAATACCATTTTGGAGAAAAGATTTAAGAACGCCCGTGACTTCCCGATCTTCCGATAGTAGTTGAGCTTGATGTAACTTTCCTCACCATCTCCACCGGCCAATATGAGGGACTGAGTTGAGGGGGGAACTAACTGTGCTGCTGTGCTCAGGGTTGTTGTCCTAATCCAGGGCGTTTGTTCCAACTTGGAATATAACATTTCCAGTAATGTCTGCGTAGGTCTCCAATATCTATCTTTTGGGGCAATGACCACGACCTGCTGGATTTCCGGTTGTTTAAGGTAGGCTTGAGCCAGCACACCAATGAGTCTCTGGGTTGCGCACTCCTCATCTTTGAACTCTACCAAGGTTTTGGTGGCTGCACTATCAGTAAAGAAGATGGTCAATCGATTACCCGCTCTATCTTGAACGCGGTAGGACTTGTGGACATCTCCCTCCACTGTGGGAATGTTCATCAAAAAACCTTCATCAAGCACGGCGTATTCAGCGCCACTACGGGCGAGATAGCATAGGGAATCCTCACTCAAACTCAAATCCGGAGGATAACCCGATTTAAGATTTTCTGAAGAGAGGTTAAAGGCTTCCGAGAGAATCTCCCTCCCCTTTTCAATTTGGATTAATCCATCATCGTTCCATCCTCTCTTGGCAAGATCGGAGAGGGCAGGATAGGCATAGGGAGCGGGGATCAATTCGACCTGTTTATTTTTTATGACCCGTTCGTATCCCTTCAGAATTTCTTCGGCGTTTCTCGCCTCTTGGGAAGTCTCTGGTGTGGCTTTTATCTTGTCATTCTTTTTGAATTTATAACCATCACTTATATTGAGAATTTGCTCGACGAGGACGGGCGTAAAATTCAAGTTCACTTGGACATTTGGATGTTGAGCCAGGGCGGAAAGATGCTGGAAATAAATGCCCGGGTTTTGCGGATTTGTACTGCAGTCGACCTGGATTTGTTGATCCATGAAAATACCATTGGGATCGTAGTGGACTCTATCATGGAGGTTCCAGATTATAACAACTGGTAGAGGAGGCACCGGTTTTGGATCCACCAATACGAGGGCGGTTTCCTTCTCCGCGAGGATCGTCCCTCTTTGGGTCAAAATGGCCTTAACCGGATGAGCTCCCTCGCCGATTTTTAAATTGGAAGCTTTTTTGCTAAGCTTAAATTGAGCGATTTTACCTGGATCAAGGGGAGGAACGTAAAACCTTTGTGTGAGGACAACCCTTTTGGATTTTGTGGGCGTCTGTTCTCTGTAAAGTGTTAATGTAAGCCTCGTTCTTTTTATGGGTGAGTTGGAATTGTTGAGAATCGTCGTAGTGATGGTGAAATATTCACTGGTTGAAAAATATGGTTTATCGAAGGTTAGTTGCATGGAGATTTGGGGGAGCTGGCTTGAAGACTGGTTTGATGGATAAGGCAAGAAAATTAAAAATAATAGCAAAGGTAACAGGCGTAATACATTAAGTTTCAGGTTCACGGCAGCCTCTCCACTTTAATATTTATAAATTCTATAAAAGCAGAAATGAATCCTTTAATAAAGTGGTTTTGTTGACCTTCAAAAGGGATTTCAAGGTGATCTGCAGAAATTTTAAAGACTACAATGAAAGGAAGAACGATGATGAGAGATTTGCCCAAAGAAAAATTTAAAATTCCAGAGGAGCTTCCCCTAATTGCCCTGAGGGATCTGGTCATCTTTCCAAATTTAGTGATTCCCCTCTTCGTGGGGCGAGAGAAATCTATGAAGGCCTTAGAAGAGGCCATGAAGGGGGACCGTCTTATTGTACTCGCAGCTCAAAAAAGGGCAGAAATACAGGAGCCAGAAACCTCGGACCTGTACGGAGTGGGTTGTGTCGCCACCATCATGCAGGAGCTCAAACTCCCTGATGGGACCGCCAAAGCTCTGGTGGAGGGGCTAACGAGGGTAGAAATAAGGGAATTTCTGCAAACGGAGCCCTTCTTCAAGGTGAAAATCGAAGTTTTAAAGGAACCGGAGGAAAAGACCCTTAAAATTGAGGCTCTCATGAGGAGTTTGGTTTCCCAGTTCGAGAAATGTGCCCGACTGGGGAAGCCCATACCTCAAGAAGTCCTATTGGCCGCGTTTAATATAGATGAACCTGGTAGGCTGGGAGATTTTATTGCCTTTCATTTAAACCTCAAAACCGAGGAGAAACAACAAATATTGGAGGCGATGGATGCCAGGAATCGACTGGAGAAGGTAGGAGGCTTTTTAAATAGGGAGATTGAGATATTGGAGATTGGAAGCAAGATTCAATCCAGAATGAAAGAGCAAATGAGCAAGACACAAAAGGAACACTTCCTAAGGGAGCAACTTAAAGCCATTCAGAAGGAACTTGGGGTACTCGATGAACGAACCGCAGAGATAGCAGAGTTAAAGGTAAAGATAAGAGAGGCCAAAATGCCTTCAGAGGTTGAAAAAAAGGCCCTTAAGGAAGTTGACAGATTGGAGATGATGCCACCCGGCTCAGCTGAGATTTCCGTCGTCCGTACATATCTGGATTGGTTAATCAACATCCCCTGGTCTAGGGAGGATCGGGAGAAACTTGACCTTCATGAGGCGGCGAAAATCTTGGACGAGGATCACTACGGGTTAGAAAAGGTTAAGGAGAGGGTCTTGGAATATTTAGCTGTCCATAAGTTATCAAGGAAGATAAAAGGTCCCATCCTGTGCTTTGTAGGTCCTCCTGGAACGGGGAAGACCTCCATTGGAAGATCCATTGCTAGGTCACTGGGGAGAAAGTTCATTCGCATCTCCCTTGGCGGAGTCCGAGACGAAGCTGAGATAAGAGGGCATAGACGCACTTATGTTGGTGCTTTACCAGGAAGGATAATTCAAACCATCTGCCAGGCGGGAACGAAAAATCCCGTTTTCATGATGGATGAGATAGATAAGATAGGAGCTGACTTTAGAGGAGATCCCTCCGCCGCCCTACTTGAAGTCCTGGATCCCGAGCAGAATTTTGCTTTCAGCGACCACTATCTGGAGGTTCCCTTCGATTTATCCAATGTCGTGTTCATAACCACGGCAAACATTTTGGATACCATTCCCCCAGCCCTTCGGGATCGAATGGAGGTAATTCACTTTCCCGGTTACACCGAGGAAGAAAAGGTGAAGATCGCCGAGCTATTCCTTATCCCGAAACAATTGGAAGCGCATGGATTGACTAAGGAGCAATTGGAGATAAGCGAAGATGCCCTGCGTAAGATAATCAGAGAGCATACCCGTGAGGCTGGTGTGAGGAATCTGGAAAGAAAAATAGCCGCCATCTGTCGCCAGGTAGCCCGATCGGTGGTGGAGGGCAGAGAGGAGGGAGTTAAAGTCACCGCGAGGAATCTTCACAAATTCTTAGGACCCCCTCAGTTCAGATATGGAGTGGCTGAGCAAGAGGATGAGATAGGTGTGGCCACCGCTTTAGCCTGGACAGAAGTGGGTGGAGATGTCATGTCCGTGGAAGCTACCATCATGAAGGGCAAGGGCAAGCTGATCCTAACCGGCCATTTGGGAGAGATAATGCGTGAATCGGCTCAAGCGGCTGTAAGCTACATCCGTTCCAGAGCCACAGCTCTTAAAATAGGGGAAGATTTCTACGACAAATACGATATCCACATCCACGTCCCCGCTGGAGCAATTCCCAAGGACGGTCCATCCGCTGGAATCACCATGGCCACCGCTCTCGTTTCAACTTTAACCAAACGGGCGGCGAGAAAGGATGTAGGCATGACCGGTGAGATTACTTTGAGAGGTCATGTCCTCCCCGTGGGGGGCATAAAAGAGAAGATACTTGCAGCTCACAGGGCCGGGTTGAAGGAAGTCATCCTTCCAAAGGATAATGAGAAGGATTTAGAGCTGGTGCCAAAGCATGTTCTTAAAGGTTTAAAGTGCATCTTTGTTGAACATATGGACGAGGTGCTAAAAGTGGCTCTTGTGACGAAGGAAATGAAGCGGCCGTATGGTCGAGAGGAGGTTAGAGAGGGAGTTAGACAGTGAAGATCGGAGTTGTCGCCGATACACACGTTCAAAGTTCAGAAGATCTTGAAGAATTAAAGGAACTGCTGGAAAATCGCTTCAGAGATGTTGATCTCCTCCTACATGCGGGGGACTTGGTTAAAGTGGGAGTGTTGAAGCTATTAAAGGGGATCACGAAGACAGTAGCGGTCTGGGGGAATATGGATTATCCCGATGTAAGAGAGGTTTTATCCAGAAAGGAAGTTATAGAGGTAAAAAATTTTAGAATTGGTTTAATCCACGGTTGGGGCCCACCCCAAGGATTGGTTGAGCGCATTAGGGCTGAATTTTCCGGCGTTCATTGCATAGTTTTCGGTCATACCCATGAACCTTTCAACCAAATAATCGATGGGATACTTTTCTTCAATCCCGGCAGTCCCACTGATAAGATCTTCGCCCCTTGTAACTCTCTGGGCTTTCTTCACATCGATTCCACGATCAAGGGAGAAGTAATAGGACTTTAACTTCAGTTTGGCACGGAAATCTAAATTTCTCTTGGAGTTCCAGTGTACAAAAAGAGGATATATACCATTGGTTCAAGCACAAGAGGCTCGGATGAATTCATAGAATTGCTTGAATATTATGGAATCCAAACTTTGGTCGATGTCAGAAGGTTTCCTACAAGTAAGTTAGAGCACTTTAAAAGGGAGAATCTCGCCCATATTTTGAGTGAAGCGGGAATTGGTTACGTCTATTTGGGTGAGGAGTTAGGAGGTTATCGTTCGGGTGGCTATGAAGCTCATACCCTTTCTCAGCAATTCAGAGAGGGCATTAAAAGCTTGGAGGGCGTTGCTACTAGAGCTAAGACTGTGGTAATGTGTTCAGAAAGGCTGCCTTGGAAGTGCCATCGTAGATTCATAGGTAGAGAGTTACAGAGACGCGAGTGGGAAGTGATCCACATCATCGATGAGAAACGCCAGTGGATCTCCCGCGGAGAGAGTCCGTAGTTTCTTAGTGGGTAGTCAGAAGTGTAAGGATTTATAATATTAAATGACCAAACATCTCCTGAGCAAAGTCGAAGGAATCCAAGGTTCAAAAGAAAATGAAATAGGGATTAGGATTTCAAAAATTTTAATTTTGGATTTGTTTGGGATTTGGGATTTCGAATTTAGGGTTTACAACTTA
>JBFMAG010000154.1 GCA_040755895.1 Actinomycetota bacterium
GAGACTCGCAAAACTCGTGGCTCTAATCCTGGTAATTTTGCTTGTAAGTTTAGTGGCGGTTGGTTGTGCTCCGGAGAAGGAAGGAAAAGAAGAGCTTTTTGGGACTCTCAATCTCGCGGGTTCTACAACCGTTTTGCCTTTGGCTCAAGCTGTAGCCGAGGAGTTCATGAAGGAGCACCCCAAGGTGAGAGTCAATGTGCAAGGTGGAGGATCTAGCGCTGGGATTGAAGCTGTGAGTAGGAGAGTCGTCGATATCGGAAATTCTTCTCGGGATTTAAGACCGGAAGAACGAAACCTCGGTCTCGTCGATCACCAAATCGCCATCGATGCGGTGACGATAATCGTTCACCCCAGTAATCCGATTACAAACTTAACTAAAGATCAAGTTAAAAAAATATTCACGGGGCAGATCACTAACTGGAAAGATGTGGGAGGTAATGATGAATCCATCCAGGTGGTGAACCGGGATGAGGCTTCCGGTACCAGAGAGTGCTTCTATGAGATAGCCCTTGGCAAGACCAATTTCACAAAAAATGTAATCATCCAACCCGGCAGTGGCGAAATGATAGCAACGGTTTCCAAACTCCCAAATGCCATTGGGTATGTCTCTCTGGGTTACATCACCGACGCGGTTAAAACGGTAAATTACGATGGAATAGAACCAAACGAGGAAAATGCGAGATGTGGGAAATATACACTTCAACGAAGACTTCACATGTTCACTAAAGGTAGAGCCAAGGGTCTAGCCAAGACATTCATCGATTACATTCTCAGCTCTGAAATACAGGAGAGAATAGTCTCCGAGAAATTTATTCCTATCATGGAATAACTCAATTTTAAGACTGACCTGTGAGAAGGGATATGAAAGCGAGAAAAATAAGGGAAATCTTACTCAGTTACCTATTTCTTTTCTGCGCTCTGGCGGGAGCTGCGGGTGTTCTTCTCATTTTTATCTTCGTCGGCGTGCAAGGTTTTCCCATCCTCCAAAGGGTTGGAGTAGTAGATTTTCTCCTCAGTTCCGATTGGCTTCCTACTCGAGGGCATTTCGGTATTTTACCCATGATCATGGGAACATTGGCGGTGACCCTCGGAGCCCTCATTTTAGGTGCCCCACTTGGCATTGCCACCGCCATTTTCATGGCAGAGGTCGCCCCCGATCAGATGAGACGGATTCTACGGCCAGTGGTTGAGCTCCTGGCTGGAATCCCCTCTGTTGTCTACGGTTTCCTCGGTATCGTCCTTCTCATTCCTTGGATAAATAAAATCGATGGTCCCAATTACTCAGGATTCGGCATTTTAACAGCCTCTTTAATATTAACGGTGATGATTTTGCCCACCATTGTTAATATCGCGGAAGATGCCATTAGAGCTGTACCTCAAGAGTATAGAGATGCCTCTTTTGCTCTGGCGGCGACTCATTGGCAGACTATTAGGGGCACGGTCCTCCCCGCTGCTAGGTCTGGGATTTTTACCTCCATCATCTTGGGAATGGGAAGAGCCATAGGCGAAACCATGGCTGTGCTCATGGTCATAGGAAATCCTGCGATCATTCCTAAATCAATCTTTAGTCCCGCTGCCTCTCTCACCAGCATCATAGTATTGGATATGTCTTATGCGTCTGGAGATCATCGCACTGCTTTATTTGCCATTGGGATTGTCCTGTTCGCCATAACCATCACCTTAATTGCTCTGGCTTATCGATTCTCCTCTGATGGGGGGAGAACAAGGTGAGGGCCAAATTCACCAATTATTTAGCCTTAGGGGTTCTCTGGCTTGCATCCATTACCGCTTCGATCACTTTATTCTCGCTGATCGGCTACATTTTTTGGAATGGACTTCCCGCCATTGATTTGGATTTCATTTTAACTCCCCCTCGCGGTATTGAAATGAAAGGAGGGATCTTCCCCACCATCGTTGCTTCCCTTTACGTCACTCTTTTAGCCGTTCTTATCGCCACACCGGTGGGGGTCGGGGGCGCCATTTATCTAACCGAGTATGCTCGGGAGGGTAAAGTAACTAGATTCATTCGCTTTATGGGAGACTCCTTGGCAAGCGTACCTTCCATTGTATTTGGACTTTTTGGTATTTCACTGTTCGTATACATTTTAGGGCTCGGTTGGTGCATACTCTCCGGGGCACTAACCTTGGCATTTATGATTCTTCCAGTTATTATACGAACTTCGGAGGAAGCCATTAAAGCTGTACCCGATTCTTATCGAGAGGGAAGTTTTGGATTGGGGGCAACCAAGTGGCAAACAATAAAAAATGTCATTCTTCCTACTGCCTCTCCTGGTATTTTGACGGGTGTAATTTTGGGTATGGGGAGAGCATTTGGGGAAACGGCGGCTGTTATGTACACCGCTGGGATGGCTTTAAACATACCAAAGAGTCCACTGGATACCGGGCGAACGATGACTCTCCACTTGTATCTCTTAATAACTCAGGGAGGATCACTAAAATCAGCCTTTGGTACAGCTTTTCTTCTATTGGCAATCGTTCTGATGGCCAATCTCACTACCACGGGTCTGATGCGGAGATTCCGAGCTAGATATATTGCGTGAAAGGTGAGGTGAATCCGTATTGGGCGAAAATGGTATTAAGATGGAGATCAAAAATCTCAATCTCTACTATGGTGACCAAAGGGTACTGGAAGGTATCAATCTCTCAATCAAGGAACGATACATTACCGCTATAATCGGACCATCGGGGTGCGGAAAGACCAGCCTGCTCAGGTGTCTTAATCGAATGCATGAGCTCATTCCCAATACCAAAGTTGAGGGTGAGGTGTTTTTGGATGGGGAGAACATTTTCAGGCCCTCAACTGACATAATAAATTTACGTAAGCGCATTGGAATGGTTTTTCAGAGACCCAATCCATTCCCGAAATCCATTTATGATAATGTGGCTTATGGTCCCAGGGTTCATGGCATAAAGCATAAAACCAAGCTCGATGAGATAGTGGAGAGAAGTCTGAAGAGAGCAGCCCTTTGGAAGGAGGTTAAAGACAAACTTCATTCCTCCGCACTGACACTTTCTGGGGGACAGCAACAGCGTTTATGTATTGCCAGGGTATTGGCCATTGATCCGGAAGTAGTTTTGATGGATGAACCCTGTTCAGCTCTTGATCCTGCATCCACTCAGAGGATCGAGTATCTAATGGAAGAACTGAAGAAGAAATATACCGTTGTCATCGTGACTCACAATATGCAGCAGGCTGCTCGTGTTTCAGATTTCACCGCTTTCCTTCTCGTTGAGCAAGAAGGACAGGCTGCAAAGCTGATAGAATATGGGAAGACGGATGATATTTTCACCAATCCTTCAGACAAGAGAACTGAAAATTATATAACGGGTCGATTTGGATAAGGTGCCAGGGGTGATTAAGGATGAGAACTTTTCATGAGGAATTGCGCGAACTGCAGAGTAAGGTGCTTCGCTTGGGAAGTATGGCTGAAGAGGCTGTAGGGAGGACGATCAAAGCCTTGCGGGAAAGAGATGTGAAGTTAGCGGACGAAGTTATCGCGGACGATGATGTCATCGATGAGTTGAATGTAAAAATTGAAGAGGATTGTATCACCCTTATAGCCAGACAATGTCCCGTGGCTAAAGACCTGAGATTCATTGCAACGGTATTGCGGATAATCCTTCACCTGGAGAGAATCGGAGACCTTGCCTTAAATATCGCGAGAATCGCCAAGCAAACCAGTGGAGCGGTGAGAGTGGGAAGGATTCTGGATATAGTCTCCGATATGCATATGCAGGCTCGAAAGATGATCAGAACTAGTTTAAAGGCATTCGCCGAACGCAATTTGAATTTGGCATTAAGTCTCCCCGATTTAGATGAAGCGGTGGACTCGCTCAATAGACAATTGCTCCATGAGTTAGCTAATTGCAGAAATAAGGAGGATTTTGATTGGGTTCTCAATATGGTTCTCGTCAGTCGATATTTAGAACGGATAGCCGATCGAGCTGTGGATATCGGGGAACAAGTAAGATACTTAATCACCGGTGAGCTCATAGAATAGTTTTGAATTTGAAGGCTTCGGGTTTTAGGACCCATTTTTATAATACGGTACCGGCATATAGGGAAAAATTTAAAAATAAAATTTTCACAAAG
>JBFMAG010000155.1 GCA_040755895.1 Actinomycetota bacterium
TGAGCCGGATTTTGATACCCCCAATTGCATAAAAGAAGCCGCATACAAAGCATTGAAAGAGGGGAAAACGGGCTACACTCACAGTCTGGGACTCCCTGAACTGAGGGAAGCCATCTCAGAACATTATCGCAGGAAATATGGCGTAGAGGTAGCACCCGATCAAATAGTCATAACCTCCGGAACCTCTCCAGCCATGTTTTTAATCTTCTCCGTTTTACTCAATTCCGGCGACGAAGTAATTTTATCCAACCCTTGCTATGCTTGCTATCCCAACTTCGTTGAATTCTTGGATGGCGTCCCAATTTACATCGATGTCTATGAAGAGGATGGATTTCAGTATCGACCGGAGAAGATAAGGGAAAAAATCAATCCCAAAGCGAAGGCGATCTTCATCAATTCTCCATCGAATCCAACGGGTAACCTATTATCGTTGAAAGTCATGGAAGAAATCGCGGAAATTGCCCGCGAGAATTGCTTCGTCGTTTCCGATGAAATTTACCACGGTCTAGTATATGAGGGAAGAGAGCATTCCATTTTAGAATTCACCGATGGGGCCTTTGTCCTCAATGGATTTTCCAAAGCCTATGCCATGACTGGCTGGAGGTTGGGATATGTAATTGCCCCCAAAGAGTTCATAAGACCAATGCAAAAAATACAGCAAAACTTCTTCATTTCGGCGAATAACTTCGTTCAATGGGCGGGAATCGCCGCTTTGAAAGAAGCTAAAGCAGATGTGAAGAGGATGGTCGAAATCTACGATCAAAGAAGGAAATATATCATCCCTAAGCTGAGAGAGATTGGATTCGGCATAAAAGTCGAGCCCACAGGCGCTTTCTATGTCCTAGCAAACGCAAAACGTTTTGGTAATGATTCATACAAGTTAGCCCTTGAGATTCTGGAAAATGCAAAAGTAGCGGTAACACCGGGAATCGACTTTGGAGATAATGCCGAGGGATACCTTCGTTTCTCCTACGCTAACTCACTAGAGAACATAGCAGAAGGTATGAATCGGCTGGAGAAATACTTGAAGGGAAAAACCCTTAGCGAAAGTTAGAATTTTTTCGGCAACTCCCGTTAGTCCTCTTCAACGAGAGAGGCCACGTAAGAGAGATTTCTGTAGCGCTCTGCATAATCAAGCCCATAACCCACGACAAAGACGTTGGGGATGGCAAAACCCACATAATCCAAGTTTATGGGTACCTCTCGACGTTCCTTTTTATCCAGAAGCGCACAGACCTTAAGACTCGCTGGTTTTTTGGAGGCCAAGTAATCGAGGATGAATTTCAGAGTGTGACCAGTGTCCACGATGTCTTCCACCACAAGAACGTGCCTTTCCCGGATATCAACTTCGAGTTCTTTGGTAACTCTTACCCTTCCCGTGGTCTTCATTCTTCGCCCATAGCTTGAAGTGGCCATAAAATCGATTTCCACTGGAAGTGAGAGGTGCTTTAATAAATCCCCCAGGAACATGAAGGCACCTTTTAAGATGCATACCATCAAAATATCTTTCCCTCTGTAGTCTTGGGATATCCTATCCGCAAGTTCCTTAACCTTGGCTTGGATTTGTTCTTGAGAGATGAGAACTTTTCCGACTTTCAAATTCGCCTCACAAATTCGCCCATTTTGAGACATCTTAATTTTACTGTCCGCACGCCATACAAGCAAGGCGCCCGCCCCCCACCATCGCTTCACACAGGCGAAAGTGGCGGGTTGAGAACGGTGTAAAGGAAAACAAAGAAAAAAATAATTGAGGCACATGGCCTCAATTTTGAAATTCGCTCCGCTTCCCATGGATCCATGGATAAATTCTGGATTAAATCCTCTTTAAAACTTTTTAATCCTTATTCCGCAATTCCTCCTTGTGTTTAATGAAGATTGGGCAGGAATCGCAATTGGGGTAAACATGGCATAGACAACCCTGCTTAATTTCCCAACAGTCTATTCGCCTCTCATAAGCTGGACATTTTATGTAGTGGCTCGCCGGACACCCCTTTAAATCCCAGCAATTTCGCATTTCTGTCCTCCTTGTCTCTTTCTTTTCACCCCATTTCGAATTCTTTCTTCCAATTCTTTTTCGCTTTTCACTCCCGATACATCGATTCCCAGCTCCATGAATACCGAGAGAGTGGCTCGAATGATTTTTGTTCTGGGCAATTTATATCCACCACTGAATTTCATCTGGCGGGAAAGGTCATCGAGGAATTCAACTTGAGGTCTTGTTAAAAATGTGGAAACACGCTGCAAAGATTCAAATTTTTCATCACTCACCATATTCCTTGACCACCTTACAAAAATTTGCAATCAATTATAGAAGATAATGTGCTTTTGGTCAAGGGTTATTTTACACTGCAGCGCCAATCTATTTTTGCCTTTTACCCTTGTACTGAGCCTTTGCCTCCATTATTCTTTCTTTTAACTCATCTTCATCCTTGACCCCAGTGACATCTATATCCAGCTGCATAAGAGCTTTTATTGCTGCTCTAACGATAGCTGTATTGGCGAGCTTACGTCCACCAGAAACTTTGGATTTTAGACTCAAATTCTCCAAGTAACTGAACATCTCTTCGGGCATGGTTATGGGCACACGGAGATAGTTCTTCTTACTCTCCTTCTCCATTTATCACACTCCCTCATCAAGAGCTCTCCAAGCTCTTTAAATTATATGGCTATATGAAATATTTTTCTACTATACAGTTTTTTATTAAATTGGTCAAGTGTTCAGCTGTCCAGAGAATAAGGGAGGCAGTTAGAGATCGGATATGGGGAGGGTGGCCGAATTATCTATCTTCGTCGCCTGAGGTTTTACCCGATTCTTCCAAGGGAAAGATCATGATAATATCCTCTCTATTGACGGCCACGAAACTTAAATTATATAAGACTTTATCCTCCGTGGCGTGAAGGATCTTGGCATCGGTGATGGGGAAAAAGTCTTTTGTCTTAACATTTACGATATCGGTGAGGCGGCTTCCCGGTAGAATATACATATCCCCCTCTATCCTGTAAAGGGGAGTACATATCACCACTCTGACCTTCTCCTTTTGCGTATACATTTTAACTCCTCCCCAATTATATTTAATCCATTCTAGTTATCGGCTTAATCAATTCTAAAGATTAGCGGGAAGATGGAATTGTGAGAAATTTTACATCAGAAAGAGACATATGGCCAATACCATCACCATCAAAACTATCACCAAAACATTAAAGCTCATATCACGAGTATACTCCCGAATAGCCGCTCTCGTTTCAGCAACTTTGCGCTGGCTTACGTACCTCTCCACCGTCCAGGGAACTCTTTCCTCGGTGACAGCCTCTGCAAGGACGCGCAACATCATCCTTAACCAATCCATCGATTTGTGCCAAAGTGTTTTCTCCAAAGCTCGATAACCGGCTTGAGCTCGCCTGTATTCCGCCACAAATCTATCCACTATTATATCCATTGCTTCTGTGGATACTTTCGATTCCGCCAATTTTCTATATTCGGATAAACTTCCATACAAAATAGTATTCCACGCCTCAACGGTGGGTACTTTG
>JBFMAG010000156.1 GCA_040755895.1 Actinomycetota bacterium
GTGGACAATGAACCATCGTGACCGGTATTCATGGCTTGTAGCATATCCAGGGCCTCTCCTCCTCTAACCTCGCCCACCACGATCCTATCCGGTCTCATTCTCAAGGCGTTTCTCACCAAATCCCTTATGGTTACTTGCCCTTTTCCTTCGATATTTGGGGGACGGGATTCCAATCGAATGACGTGTTCTTGGCGAAGTTGGAGCTCCGCCGCATCCTCTATGGTGATAATTCGCTCATCCGGAGGGATGAAGGAAGAAAGAACATTCAGGGTCGTGGTCTTTCCCGATCCCGTTCCTCCGGAGACCATGATATTCAGCCTACCCTTAACACAAGCTTCCCAGAATAGAGCGATTCTTCTGGTCATGGTGCCGAAGTTTATGAGATCCTCGACGGTATACGGATCGCGGGCAAATTTTCTGATGGTGAGTTTGGCGCCATCGATGGCTAGGGGAGGAATGATGGCATTCACTCGAGAGCCATCGGGGAGCCTCGCATCGACCATGGGAGCACTCTCATCGATCCTTCTTCCCACCTGAGCCACGATCTTATCGATTATCCGTCTTAAGTGAGCCTCATCGATGAATTTCTGGTCCGTGGGATAAATCTTTCCGAATTTTTCGATATAGATGGTATCCGGACCGTTGACCATGATCTCAGTGACTTCTGGATCGTCCAGGAATTCTTCTAAGGGACCATAGCCCAAGACATCATGGGTAATGCTCTCAACGAGTTGCATTTTTTCTTCAGAGGTGAGGGTCGTTTTTTCCTGGGAGATTAACTCCTGCAGCTTTTGCTGGACTCTCGTCTGAAGTTCCCTTAAGTCCACATTTTGATCATAAAGTTCCGGTCCCAGCTCTTCGATTAATGAGCGGTGGATCTGCTGGGTCAACTTTTCTAGCAATCTACGGCGGGGGGAAATTCGAGCTATCTTCTCCTCCTCGCCTATCTTTTTAATCTGGGCTATCCTTTCGTGGAGGGTCATGCTATCGCTTCCCTTCTGATTGGTCTCTCTTTAGGTGCTCGTTTATCGCTCATTTTGTTGAGTGATCTAAACAGCTCCTTGAGTCGGTTTAAACTCTTACTGAAGGGAGCCTGTGGTGAATCCAGAACCACTGGGACTCCCCTATTTATGGAGAGAGGTACCTTTTTATCGGTGGGAATGCAGGTGGAGACACGCACTCCTAAAGCCCTTTCCACCTCAGCGAGATTTAAACCCATTCTGTCATCGGCTCGGTTGATTATCAGTTTCGTTATCTCCTGATAACCCAACAACTTCAGTGTCTGCAGGCAAAGTTTTATATTTTTTAAGGTCGGGATATCCATGGTGGCTACGAGACATATCTGATTGGTTTCATCCAAGACGGTGAGCACATGGTCATTAAAGGAAGGTGGAGTATCCACCACTATGTAATCGAAGGATTTTCTCAAAGCATTCAGGATTTGTTGCACCCTTTTGCTGGATATCAAATCCGCTAATTCGGGTTGGAGTGGAGCGAGAAGTGCTCTTACTCCGGAATCGTGGGAGGCAAGAAAACCGCTCAATACCTCGATATCCAGATTTTCCCCCACGCAAGCGGCGTCGTAAATTGTGTGTTCGGGATTGAGTTTGAGCATCACTCCAACGTCGCCAAATTGAAGATCGAGGTCGAGTAGAACCACGCTGGTTCCATGATCTTTGGCGAGTGAGACTGCGAGATTCGTGGCGATGACCGTTTTGCCCACGCCACCTTTAGTGCTAAAGATGGTGAGAATCTTGCCCTTATTCCCAGTGAAAGCAGGTGTTTCTTTGAGGATTTCATAAGCCCGCTGGATGGTGGAGATTAGCTCATCGGTTCGAGTTGGAAAGGTGAGAAAATCGATCCCCTGCCTGTGGGCAAACGTGGCTTTCTTTTGGTTGCATGGTTTAGAGCCGTTGACCGGGAGAATGACGGTTGTGTTGGTTTTCTCTCTTATATTTTTGGCGAGATCAGCGATGGGTTTTCCCTTCCATCCCGGACCGATCAACAGCACACAGGGAGCGTGTTCCTTCACGAGAGCCTCAATTTGATCGAGTTTGGTGGCAAAGGCTCGTACGGAAATATCTTTATTATCCTTCAAAGCCCATCGAATTTCCCTATCGAAATCTTTATCCGGATCGGCCAGGATTAAGGCAATCATTAAGACCATCCTCTCTACCTAAAGATAGATTCCATTGTCTGCCCCGGTGTTTCCGCAGGCTGAGTATCATTGGTCCGTCCAGGTGCAGTGGGCATTAGTGCTATCCAAACATGACCCTTTTCCTCGGCGAAGACGAGTTTTTCGGCATCGGCGGGGGGAACTGCAAGGGTGATGGTTTTCTTGCTTAAGTTCGAGGTATTGCCTATCCCCGGTTTTTTAGAAGTCCTCTGAATCTCCGCTGAGGTCGCGAGGACTTCCACATTTTGCAGCAGGATGCGGGTCACATCGGAACCTCCTGGTCCGGGTGTGAAAGTGGCTATGACAGTTACGCGATCACCCGGGTTTATTTTGTCCGAGACACCGACCACTTCGTCCACGGGAATGGAGATGGCCACCATGTTATGGGGAATTCTCAAGGATAATTCCGCCGTGGAGGAATCCTTGAATTTGCCTTCCATGAGTTGTTCCCCCTCGCTCAAGGAGATGGTCAACACCTTACCGTCGACCTTCGCGGGAGAGGAGATAGCCCCTGAAGCTACGTACCTTTTTGGAATCTTCTTCAAGACCACCAGGTTTTTATCCAACATTTCTCCGATGGTCAGTCCAGCTGGAATATTTTCTCTTGCCACCAATATCTCCATTAACTTTCCGCCCTCTTTAATCTGCGACTCTATATTTTGGATGTAGGTAGCCACACCCATTGTGGCCAGCACTCCCAAAAGTGCGGCGATGAGCACCATTACCAGTTTGGATTTCATTTACAATCTCCTCCCTTTACCATTAGTCAACCAACCAAACGGCAAAAATTCCGAAGTCGTAAGGTGGTTTTTCTTCACCACCCGCACCGGTGGTTACCGTACCGTTAGTGAAGTATCCATTTATGGTTTTTGGATTTCCTTTGAGATCGAAATTGGTGATCACGAATTCGGCGAATCCCACGATATGGTATTTACCTGGACTTCCACCGCCTTTGGTATAGTCATAAAGGGGTAAGACGACGCTTGGATCGTGTTCTTTTCTCCAGCTCAGGGCATCCTTTAGGGCGGCCCTAACCCCTTCACCATTGGCGACGAATCCGATGGATACCTCCTCCGGGTAACCATGGCGAATCCAATCATCGAAATCGGGGGTTCCACCACCACCGGTATCGAAATCGCAGAGCCAGAAGTATCCCTTTTGAGCCGATCCCGAGGTGGAAGCAGTCTCGGTTTCGCTTGAGGCACTGGTGGTAAGGTAAGCGGTATTATTCATCACGGCGGAGGAGCTACTGGTTGTCACCATAAAACTGACGGTTCTTCGCTCGCCAGAGGGAATATCCCGGAATTTCCAAGCGATGGTATTTGTGCCTTTGTGATAGCAGCAACGGCATTTGCAACGATCACAGCATCCACATTCACAGTCGCAGCCCCCGCATTGGGAACATGTGCAACTGCTGCAGCAGGAACAACCACATCCGCAACAAACACCGCCTTTTACATAAGTGGCGCCCTTTGGAATGGGATCTTCGATTGTGATATCCACCGATTTATTGGTGGTGTTGATGTAAGAAATGGTATATTTTATGGTATTTTTGTCCACAGTGGCGGTTTTGGAGAATGATTCCACCGGTCTGTCCTCTCCCAATTCAAATTGAGCTTCATTTTCCTGTCCGATGTGGGTGGTCACCGATTGCAGAGGAACGATGATTGGAACCAGGTTGCTGACACTGGAGGCAACATCATAGGCGGCTGTCGCCGTGGCTTTAACGGGAGCATCTTTAACCCCAAAAACCTTTGCCAACAAGAGGTTTCTCGAGGTGGTGCAGATCACCCTGACCCGATTGGCTCCAGGGTAATCGATGGTTATTTGCTCCGGGGATACATTGGTGTTTTCAATGATGTACCTTTCCGCTGAAACCTCAGCTTGTTCCGCATCTCTTCCCTCCGCCAAGTCGATGGCTGCTGCTAGAGCTGCTGCATCGACGGCCGTTTGAAGCTGCCTCCGCTCTTGATATAAGAGCCCAAGGTCCACAACGAGAGCAGCAACCGTGATGAGCATGGCTAAGGCAGAGGCCACCAATATGGTTATCGCTCCTTTTTCATTCAAATTGAATATGTGCTTCATCCTTTAACTTCCACCTTCCCTAAAGCTCAATGCGCATTTGTGCCTTACTCATCAGGGGAATTGTCTCTGATCCCCACAAGGGTATATCCAGTGGGAAATCGTACCTGACCACGACTTCCACCGGTTCACCGTGTCTGTTTCCGTTGGGATAGTTGGTGATTATGGATGTGGGATTCACGGGATATGCTCTTTCCCTCACCACTTCTTCACTGTATTTTCCAACCGCGGCGAGTCTCGCTCCCTCCCTCGCCGCGTGGGTTATCGCGAGGTAGTGATTGTAAGCTATTCCAAATTCCAGAATGCTGAAAAGAATGAGTATGAGAATTGGAAGTATCAATGCAAATTCAACGGAACTTGTACCCTTTTCTTCTATAATTTTCCATCTCATCATTTGGCTCACTTCCTTTTTAAACATTTTGAGGAGTGAGACTCCGCCCACCTGGGCGGAGTCTCAAGTTTTTGGGTCTAATTTTACTTTGCATTATACGCCGGATAGTGCTGCAACGACTCTATCAAACACCGCCACAAGTTGATTTCCCAGAAGAGCTACGGTAGCAATGATTACAACGGCAATTAAGGCGACCATTATTCCGTACTCTA